>NZ_CVTX01000112.1:0-52522 GCF_900005715.1 Pseudomonas sp. 34 E 7 | reverse complement strand
AGAGCGTTTTGCTTACTTTTGCGCTTTTCAAAAGTGAGCCGCTGTAAAAGCGGAACCCATAGCAGCCGTTACCGCAGAAACGGATATGTACTCGTTCCAATCCAGCATCCTGGCCAGCCCAGAGGCCGCCATCGGGGGCAAGCCCCCTCCCACATTTGAAAAGTGTTCACAGATCAAAATTGTGGGAGGAGCGGTGCGACGATTCGACTTGCCCCCGATGAGGCCCTAATCCACAACACTGAACTCAAGCCTGGCAGTCTGCCCGGCCTCATCCAACACACTGAGCTGATAGCGCCCCAACCGCTCGAAACTGGCATTGATGCTGTCCTGATTGGCGCTATCCCCCAACGGCGCACCATTGAGAAACCACCAGCGCCGCCCGCTGCCGCCCAGTGCGGAGATTTTCAGGCGCAGGGCCTGTTGACTGGCAGCGGGCAAACGCAGTTGATCGCCCTCGCGCACGCCCACAATGGACAATGGCGAAGCGGCGGCCAGTGCCGGCGGCGGGCAATCCGGGTCGGCGGCCGGGATGCGTGCTTCACGGCGCTCCACCCTGGGCAGCCAGGGCTCCAGCGGAGCCGGCCACAGGGCGATATGCTTCGGTTCGGCGCCAGGGCAATGGGCGTCCACGCGCAAGCCCTTGGCGTTGACCCAGAGGTTTTCCATCAACCCCACGCTCAACGGCTGATCCAGTGCCTGCAACGTCGGCGGCGTGGTGTTATCCAGTGTCCAGGCAAACCGCTGGCGACGACAGTTGGGATCGCTGCGACTCATCGGCTGGCCCAGCGGCCAACAGATTGCCGCCACGCCCACATTGGCCGGCACGGCCTTGACGGGCGCGCTGATGCCGCGCTGGCTGTCGCGGTTGGTCAGTACGTCATGCACCTGCAACATCAACGGCGCCGCCGACGCCAGGCCAAACTGCCCCGGCACCGGCGTGCCGTCCGGACGACCGATCCAGACGCCGATCAGATAACGCGGGCCGACACCAATCGCCCAGGCATCACGAAAGCCATAGCTGGTGCCGGTCTTCCAGGCCAGCGTCGGGCGCTGCACCAGTTCGGCCCGTGGGTCGCGGTCGGGGCGCGCCTGGCCGCTGAGGATACGCCGCACGATCCAGGCCGCCCCTGGCGACAGCAATGGCCGTTCGCGCAGCGCGTCATCCGGCTGCAGGCGCAGGGTGGCGCTCTTGCCGTCGCGGGCCAATGCACTGTAGCCGCTGACCAGCTCTTCCAGGCGACTGCCGGCACCGCCCAGGATCAACGCCAGGTTCGGCTCGGCCAGCGCCGGCAACGCCAGCGGCATGCCGCCGATGCGCATCTGCGCGGCAAAGCGTTTCGGCCCGTAGGCTTCCAGCAATTGCACCGCCGGCAGGTTCAGCGAGCTGGACAGCGCCGTACTCGCCGGCACCGCCCCGGTAAAGCCCATGGAGAAATTGCCCGGCCGGTAATCGCCGTAGCGGCGCGGCACGTCCTGCAGCAGGGACTCGGAATGAATCAGGCCGTCGTCCAGGGCCATGCCATAGAGGAAGGGTTTCAAGGTGGAACCGGGCGAGCGCAGCGCGTTGATCATGTCCACATGGCCAAAACGCTTGGCATCATTGATGTCCACCGAGCCGAGGTAGGCGCGCACGGCCATGGTTTCTTCCTCCACCACCAGGATCGCCGCCGAGGTATGTTCGGGCAAACGCGCACGCCAGCCCAGCAGCAGGTCTTCGAGGCGACGTTGCAGGGTGGCGTCCACGGTGGTGCGGATCAAGGGCGGGCTGTCCGGCCGGTTCAGGCGCCGCGCAAGCAAGGGGGCCAGGCTTGGTTCCAGGCGCGGCGCGAGCAGCAGCGGTTCTTCCAGGGCTTCATCGACCGCCGATTGCGGCCATACCTGGAACTCGGCGAGGCGGCGCAGCACTTTGTCCCGCGCCTGCTGCGCGCGTTGCGGGTGACGGTCCGGGCGCAGGCGGCTCGGTGCCTGGGGCAATACCGCGAGCAGGGCGGCTTCGGCGTGGGTCAGTTGCGCCGGGGATTTGCCCAGATAGGCCCAACTGGCCGCCGCCACGCCCTGCAGCGTGCCGCCGAAGGGCGCACGGTTCAGGTACAGGGTGAGGATTTCGTCCTTGGACAGATGCCATTCCAGCTGTGCGGTACGCCAGAGTTGCCGCAACTTGCCCTGCAGGGTGCGTGAATGCGGGTCGAGCAAGCGCGCCACCTGCATCGATAAGGTGCTGCCGCCCGACACCACCCGTGCGCCGGTCAGGTTCTGCCACGTCGCCCGCACCAGCGCCAACGGATTGACCCCGGGATGGCGATAGAACCAACGGTCTTCGTAGGTCAGCACCGCGTCCAGGTAATACGGTGAGACCTCGCGGGTGTGCACCGGATAGCGCCACACGCCATCGGCATCGGCAAAGCGCCACAATGGCGTGCCATCCTCGGCCAGCACCACCCGGGCCAGGTCGTCCTGGGGCAACGGCAAGGGCCAGATACGGTCGGCCAGCCACAGCAGGGCAATGACCAACAACAGGCTCACCAGTGTCCAGCGAGCAACAAAACGCAAATTCAACCGGGCAAACCTCTATGCTTGCAGGGAACTCGCCTGTCGCAACAACGACCAAAGGCACAGTTACGCCCACCTTCTTAATCAGGACACGCACATGCAGGTAGAAAGCTTTTTCGAATGGTTGGGCCAGGCGCTCGGCTCCGTCATCCGCTTTATCGTCGACGGTCTGAGCGGCTTGTTCGGAGCCTTGACCCACGCCGGCGGCAACTTTATCGATGGCTTGTCGCGCACCCTGGGCATGGACACCTCGATCATCAGCATTATCACCCTGATCGTCGGGCTGCTCTTTTTGTACTCGGCGGTACGCGCCTTTATGCGCGCCTCGGTCATTATCGGGATCATCTGGCTGGTGCTGGGCCTGTGGTTGTTGAGCTGGGTTGTGCACTGATTTATCTGACCGCCCCAATCCCTTGTGGGAGGGGGCTTGCTCCCGATAGCGGTGAATCAGTCAAAACATCATTGGCTGACACTTAGCTATCGGGAGCAAGCCCCCTCCCACATTGATCTCCATTTCAACTTCAGCAATCAGCGGCCCTTGATCACCATATCTGCCGGGGTTTCGCCCACCGCCTGCCAGTTCGGCCGATACATCGACTCCACCTGGGGCGGCGGCACGCGGTAGGTGCCCGGTGTCACTGCCCGTGCCAGGTACAGCAAGTGCGTGGTGCCGCCGTAACCGTCCAGGTTCATCGCCGCCACGTAGCGGTCATCACGAAACTCCTGATGCTTGAGCGACGCGTTCTGCATCGACTCGCGCCATTCCTTCACCTGGCTGCTGGCGTTCTCCAGGCTGGCCGCGCTTTGGGCCAGGTTCTGGTTTTCCAGTTCCAGGCCGGCGGGCAGCAGGTCGACCACCAGGGCATCCGGCACGCGTTGCTTGGCGCTGACCGCCAAATGCACCAGCACCAGGTCGCCGCTGTTGAGGCTGCGCAGGTTCAGCGGCTGGCCGTTCATGCCCAGGTATTCGCGACGGATGCTCAGGTTCTCACCGCCCGCTGCCGGTGGCACTTGTGGGTAACCGGAAATCGTCAGTTGCTGGTACACCGGCGTGTCCCCCTGATTGCTCAGGCTCAAGTCGCTGGTCAGCAGCTTGTCATCCAGTTGCAGGGTTGATTGCTGGTTGTTCAGTTCACGCACACCACCACTGCCGGTCAGCGACACTTGCCAGTTCGCCTCTGGCTGGGCGAGCCCGAGCCGCCCGGCGAGGAACAGCGAATTACGCTCCTGGGTCGACAAATACGGGCTGGCCGCCAACTGGTCCGAGAGCGCGAACAGACGTTCCTCGCGCTTGCCCTTGGCCAGGTCATTTTCTTCCAGCAACGCCAGGATCATCGCCTGATCG
This sequence comes from Pseudomonas sp. 34 E 7, assembly GCF_900005715.1. Classification (NCBI taxonomy): domain Bacteria; kingdom Pseudomonadati; phylum Pseudomonadota; class Gammaproteobacteria; order Pseudomonadales; family Pseudomonadaceae; genus Pseudomonas; species Pseudomonas sp. 34 E 7. The sequence continues at coordinate 48,627 of NZ_CVTX01000112.1, read as the reverse complement.
CGCAACGGGCTGCCGTAGTCGGCCAGCCATTCCTTGGCGCTGCGCTGCGCGGCCAGGCCGGCGAGCAGCGCCTGGTCCGCACGCGGCTGGTCGCCCATTTTCTGCAGGGCAATGGCCAACTGCACCAGGGGCAAGCCGGAACGCGCATCGCTGCGTCGCTCGAAGATACTGCGCAAGGCCCCCAGCGGCGCCTGCTGACTGCGCGCCAAAACCATGCCGGCATAGGCCTGCACGGCAAAGCGGGTGTGTTCGGCGTTGTCGCTGTAGTCGACTTCGATCAAGTTGCGCTCCTGCACATAGCGCAACAGACGCTCACTGGCTTTCTTCAGCGCCTCGGCCGGCACTGCAAAACCCTGGTCACGGGCGCGCTGCAGGAAGTCGGTGACATAGGCGGTCAGCCAATATTCTTCCTCGCCGTCGGCGCCCCACAAACCGAAGCTGCCGTTGTAGCGCTGCATGCCCAGCAGGCGTTCGATGCCCAACTCGATCTTGCGTTTACGCTCGGCATCCGGCTCGCCCTTGATGCTCAGGCGTTTAAGCAACGCGTCATCGGCGTAGAGCGATGGGTACAAGCCGCTGGCGGTTTGCTCCAGGCAACCGTAGGGGTAGGCCTTGAGCGCGCTGATCTGCGCGCCGAGGTTCAACGGCGGCCGGCTGGACAGGCTCAATAACGCCTCGCTGCCTGCGCTGTCGAACTGCTCCAGCGTGCCCGCAGGCAAGCTCCACGGCTGGTCCTTGAGCACGGCGCGGTAATGCTTGAGCAACGCAGGGTAGGCAGGACGCACGCCCAGGGTCCATTCCCGGCTGAACGGCGGCAGGTTTTCACCGGGCAGATCCAAACCGTTGACCGTCACCTTGACCTTGCCATTGCCCAGGCCGCCCCAGGCTTTCACCGGGATGCGCAGCGTGGTGCGCTGGCCTTGTTTCAACTCGACGCTGTGCGAGCCGCCGTTGACCAGCTGCAACTGCCCTTCGGCGCTCAGTTGTACGTCCAGCTTCTGCGCCTTGCCCGACAGGTTGGACAGGTCCAGCGCCAACGTCGTCTCGTCACCACCGGCCAGGAAGCGCGGTGCCGACAACTCGGCAATCAGCGGCGCGGCAATCACCGTCTTGCCTTCGGCCATGCCGTAACGGTCATCGCTCCAGGCCTGGGCCATCAGGCGCAGCTCGCCGTTGAAATCCGGAATATCGACGCTGACTTCGCCCTCGCCCTGCTCGTTGAGCGTCACCGGCGCGCTTTGCAGGGCGACGATGGTCACGCTGGTGTCCGGGCGCTTGCCGCCCTTGGCCAGTGCCGCATCGCCCCCGAACGCCAGGCTGGCCAGACGGCCCTGCCCGGCTTCGATCAACTGGCCGTAGATGTCGAACTGGTCCACGCCGTAGGCCTTGCGACCGAACAGGCTGGAGTACGGGTCGGGTGTGGGGTATTCGGTGATATTGAGGATGCCAACGTCCACTGCGGCCACCAGCACATGCACCTGTTTGGGCACACTGCCGTCGGCGTTTTTGGCGGCGATCTTCACCGTCAGCGGCTGTTTGGGGCGCATTTTTTCCGGCGCCGTCAGCGTCAGGCCAAGCTTGCGCTGGGTACGGTCCAACGGCAGATGCAGCAGGCCCACCGCGCGTTTGGGGGTGATATTGGCTTTGCGCTCGCCGGGACGGATCACCAGCGCGCTCACGTACAGATCATGCCGCGACCATTTCGGGTCGAGCTTGACGGCAAAACTCTTGCCTTCGGCCGGCACGTCGATTTCCTGCCACCACAGCGGCCCCTCGGCGGACTCAACCAGCAGGTAGCCTTTACCGGCCGCCGGCGGCGTGACGGTGACGTTGGCGGTGTCGCCATCGGCATAGGCGGGCTTATCCAATGCCAGCTTGACCTGATCGGGGCGCACGGCGCCGCCTTCGGTGTTGTCCTGGGCCTGGTAGCCGGCCCAGAAGCGCAGGCTGCTGATCAAGCCGGTCTGCGGGTCTTCGACCTCGACGCGGTAGGGACCCCATTCCACCTGGAAGCTGACCTTGGCGGTGTCGCCGGCCTTGATGTCGAGGGTTTGTTCGTCAAGGTTGAGGAATTTCTCGTTGTAGTGATAGCTCCAGCCATCATTGTCCGAGTAGTTCCAGTAATAGTCGCGGCGCTCACGCACCAGACGCACCTTGAGGTTCTGCGCGGCAAGTTTCTGGCCGTCCTGGTTGGCCACCAGCATTTCGAATTCCGCCGGGCCGTCGCCGTTGGTTTCAGTGCCATCAAACAGCCCGCGCAGGCCCGGCAACTGCTCGGCCGGCCAGATCGGCTGTACCAGGCGTCGGGTGATCGGCCGCCCGCCCGACTCCTGCAGACTGGCCTGCACGATCAATTGCAGAGGCGACTTGGCCTCGGCCCATTTGCTTTCCAGGGTCAGTTCTTCCTGGCCCTTGGCGTCCAGCGTGCTTTCGTCCAGCTCGAAATCCTGGCTCAGCTCTTCTTCGGTGACCGAGCCGAACTGGTAGCCCGGCAAGCTTTTGACCGCCTCGCGCAGCGGGCGCACGTAGACCTGCCCGCTGACCCGGTTGCCCGAGGCCGGCGCGCCGTACAGATAACGGCCATTGACCTGGATGACCGCGTCATCCGCCGGGCTCAGTGGCGTGTCACTGCCCTTGAGCTCCAGCGCCAGGCGCTCGGGCAGGAAGTCTTCGACGAGGAATTCATACAGCTGCGGCTTGCCATCACCCAGGTCGAATACCAGCTGCCAGCGCCCGGTCGGTGCTTCGCCGGCCAGTTGCAGCGGGTATTGATAGAGACCGGAGGCGTCGGCCTCCCACACGAATTTGCGGCTGACCTGCTCATCGGGGCGGCGCACTTCGACGCTCACCGGCTGCGGCTTGACGGCGTTGCCGTCCTTGTCGCGCAACAGGGCGTTGAGCAGCACGGTTTCACCGGGGCGATACAGGTCACGCGGGCCGAACACAAAGAACTGCAACGGGTGCGACGGCTGCCCACCGATATCGAACTCGGCCAGGTCCAGCGCGGCACTGTCCAGACGCAGCAAACTGGTTTGTTCACCCTGCTTGGCCAGCAACACCTGGGCTTTTTTCGGCAGCGGCAACTCGGCGTGGCCACCGTCTTCGGTCTTGCCCTGGCCGAGTACGCGGCCTTCGGCATCGAGGATTTCCAGCTCGACGCCGTTCAACGCCTTGCCGCCTTCCAGCGCCTGGGTAAACACATCCAGGCGATTGGCGTAGCGGTGCACCGACAGGCCGATATCACTCAAGGTAAACAGCGTGGCCGGTTGCGAATAGTTGTAGGTGCCCGAGGCACGCATCACCGCCAGGTACACACCCGGCTGCTGCAATTGCTTGAGACCGGCGATCGGCAGCAGCAGGGTTTCGCGGGTATTGCGCGCCGGGTTGAGGTCAAAACGGCCGCCGTACACCAGGTCGGCCATCGGCAGCAATTCGCGGGATTCGTAACTTTGCAGGCTGGTGTTGCGCCCCCACTGCGCCAGGAACGCCGGCAGGGACTCGGCCTTGATCCGGAAGAATTCAACGTCGATCTTGTCGACGTTCAGCGCGATCACCGGCAGGCCCTCAGCCAGGCGCGTGGGCAACAGCGTGCCACGGCTGGCAAAGCCGACGGTGGCTTGCAGGTCGCGGGTTTCCAGGCGAGCGGTGTATTCGGCGGCGAGCAGGTTGTCGTTGACCGCCTTCACCCCGGCATCCACCGTCAGCACCAACTTGCGCTGCGGCTCCAGGTGGCGCAGGCGCAATTCCATCAAGTTATCGGAAAGCTCCCAGGCGCCATCGACCTTGCCCGACTTGCTGTCGACCAAATGGACTTTGTCGGCGAACTTCTGATCCGGGTCCAGGGGAATGGAAAAACTCACCGACAGGGTGCTGGCCCCGTCCAACTGCACCTCGGACACATCCACCACGCTTAACTCACGCCCGGCGTACCGCTGCTTCAACGCCGCCACATCCACCGCCGCCTTGGCCGGCTTGGGCGCCACACTCGCCGCCGGGGCAGAGGGCGCGGACGGTTTATCGGAAGAATCGCAGGCGCTCAGCAGGGCCAGCGCACAGGCCAGGAACAATCCTTTGTTAAGCATGGGGCACTCATAGTCAGAGGAAACCGAGGGTGAACTATATATCAGCACCGACCAAGCTGCTGCGGAGCTGGTCACATTGACCGACGGAGGGTGTGTTGGTTCTGGGTGTCATTGGGGCCAAACCAAATCCCACATAAAATGCAGATCAAAATGTGGGAGGGGGCTTGCCCCCGATAGCGGTACATCAGCAACAAAAGTTGCCTGACGTACCCACACAACTCTGTAGCCCACCGTAACCACGATGCGAAGCGAGCCGCTTTTGATCTTGATCTCAGGCGCCCCGTTAAACCACGCTGGCCGAACGCAGGCTTGAATCCGTGGGTAACCCGGCAGGACGCCGGGTTAGCCGCACTGGGCCATGGATGGCCCATTGCGGCGGCCCACGGATTCAAGCCGGAGAGAGGGCACACCGAGCCTAGGCGAGGTGCCGAGTGGTGGGGCAAGAGCGTTTTGCTTACTTTTGCGCTTTTCAAAAGTGAGCCGCCGTCAGGGCGGAACCCTAAGCAGCCGTGACCGCAGAAACGGATATGTACTCGGTCTGATCCAGCATCCTGGTCGGCTCTGAGGCCGCCATCGGGGGCAAGCCCCCTCCCACATTTGGATCGGGATCGACACAACATCCTGGTCGGCCCTGAGGCCGTCATCGGGGGCAAGCCCCCTCCCACATTTGGATCGGGATCGACGCAACATCCTGGTCGGCCCTGACGCCGTCATCGGGGGCAAGCCCCCTCCCACATTTGGATCGGGATCGACACAACATCCTGGCCGGCTCTGAGGCCGCCATCGGGGGCAAGCCCCCTCCCACATTTGGGCCGGGATCGACACGACATCCTGGTCGGCCCAGAGGCCGCCATTGGGGGCAAGTCGATCGTCGTACCGCCCCTCCCACATTGGATCTGCCGTGGGGTTAATGGCCGGTTACAATGGCGCTCCACCTAGGAGCCTTCATGACCGCCCTGCTCGCCGACTGGCGCCACCGCCCCACCCATCGCCGTGTCTGGGCCCTGGCCGCGCCGATGATCCTGTCGAATATCTCCGTGCCGCTGGTGGCCCTGGTCGACAGCATGGTCATCGGCCATCTGCCCCATGCCCACCAACTGGGCGCCGTGGCCGTCGGCGCCAGCCTGTATACCTTCCTCGCCTGGGCCATGGGCTTCTTGCGCATGGGCTCCACCGGCTTTGCCGCCCAGGCCGCCGGGCGCAATGACGGCGCGGCATTGCGCCAGGTGCTGCTGCAAGGCCTGCTGCTCGCGCTGGGACTGGCCATGTTGCTGGGCAGCGTGGGCATTCCGCTCAGCCACCTGGCGCTCGAGTGGATGCAACCCTCGGCCGAACTGAACCAACTGACCCGGGAATTCTTCCATACGCGCCTGTTCGGCCTGCCCGCCGCCCTTGCCAGCTATGCGCTGGTCGGCTGGTTCCTCGGCACCCAGAACGCCCGTGCGCCGTTGGCGATCCTGCTGACCACCAACCTGGTCAATATCGCGCTGAACCTGTGGTTCGTTCTGGGCCTGGATTGGGGCGTGGTCGGTTCGGCCCGCGCCTCGGTGATTGCCGAATGGACCGGTGCCCTGCTCGGCCTGGCCCTCACCCAGAAAGCCTTGCGCGCCTACCCCGGCCATATCGCCTGGGCCGCGCTCAAGCTGTGGCAAAGCTGGCGCCCATTGCTGGCGGTAAACCGCGACATCTTTATCCGCAGCCTGGCGTTGCAGTCGGTGTTTTTCATGATCACCGTACAGGGCGCGCGGCTGGGGGATGCGACCGTGGCGGCCAATGCGCTGTTGCTCAACGGCCTGCTGCTGACGGCACACGCTTTGGACGGCCTCGCTCACGCTGTCGAGGCCCTGTGCGGCCACGCCATCGGCGCACGTGACCGCCAGGCGTTAAAACGATCATTGGTGGTTGCCTGTGGTTGGTCACTGATCGCCAGCGTCGGTTTCGCGCTGCTGTTCACCTTCGGCGGCCACCTGTTTATCGCCATGCAAACCGACATTCCCAGCGTGCGCGAAACCGCCGACCGCTACCTGCCCTACCTTGCGGTATTGCCGTTGATTGCGGTGTGGAGTTATCTGCTCGATGGATTGTTTATCGGCGCCACGCGAGCGCGGGAAATGCGCAATGGGATGTTGCTGACGGTGCTGCTGGTGGTGCCGCTTGCGTGGGCATTGCAGGGGTTGGGCAACCACGGGTTGTGGATCACCTTCCTGCTGTTCATGGCGGTGCGCAGTTTGACCCTGTGGGCAATTGCCTGGCGCCTGAATCGGCAAGGGCTGTGGCTCGGTAAAAACTGAAGAAATGCAATCCAAATGTGGGAGGGGGCTTGCCCCCGATAGCAGTACATCAGCAACAAATCAGTTGCCTGACACTCCGCTATCGGGGGCAAGCCCCCTCCCACATTTTTTTACGAGGACAGGTAGGAGGATCGCGTCAGGCCCAGGCGCAGCGCGTCCAGGAACTGGGTACGTTCCGACGCACTGATCTTCGCACTCGCACACTTGTCACGGTAATGCGTCATCAATTCCTCCGGCGACAAGTGCACATAGCGCAGCATGTCTTCGATGGTGTCGTGAGTCTCGATACCGGCGCTGTACACCGAACCGTCTTCACGCTGGTAGATGTTCACCGAGTCGGTGTCACCGAACAGGTTGTGCATATCGCCGAGGATTTCCTGATACGCGCCGACCAGGAAGATGCCCAGCAGGTAGTCTTCGCCCTCGTTCAAGGCATGGACCGGCAGGCTGGTCTCGATGCTCTGTTCGTCGACGTACTGCTTGATCTTGCCGTCGGAGTCGCAGGTCAGGTCTTGCAGCACGGCGCGGCGCAGCGGCTCTTCGTCGAGGCGATGCAGCGGCAGAATCGGCAGTACCTGGCCGATGGCCCAGGTGTCCGGCAGGCTCTGGAACACCGAGAAGTTGCAGATGTACTTGTCGGCCAGTTTGTCGTTGAGTTCGTCCAGCACCTGGCGATGCGAGCGCTGGCGAGCCTTGAGCGAGTTGTGCAGGCGACGGCACACGGCGAAATAGCACTGTTCGGCCAGGGCTTTCTCGGCCAGGGTCAGCTTGCCGTCGGCGTACTGGGTGGCCACGTCGCTCATGTAGTGAGTGGCGCGCCAGTAGGTTTCGGTGACCATCTCGATATCGGTCGGGCCCAGCAGGTCCACCAGCCATTGCACAGTTTCCGGCAGGCTCTCCTTGTTTTCGATGGTCGGGATTTCGTCGTTGTGTTTCTCGACGTCGGTCACCTGCACCACCAGCATGGCGTGGTGGGCGGTCAGCGAACGGCCACTCTCGGAGAAGATGTGCGGATGCGGCAGGCTCTGCGCGTCGCAGAACTCCTTGAGCATGCCCACCACCACGCCGGCGTAGTCGTCCATGTCGTAGTTGATCGAGCTGGCGTTGCGCGAGTGGGTACCGTCGTAGTCCACGCCCAGGCCGCCGCCCACGTCGATGTGGTCCACCGGCAGGCCAAGGTTGCGCAGTTCGCCGTAGTAACGAATGGCTTCCTTGAACCCGTGCTGGTAGTCGGCCAGGTTGGCGATCTGTGAACCCATGTGAAAGTGCAGCAGGCGGATGCCCTGGTCCAGGCCGGCCGCGCGGAAACGCTCGACCACCGACAGCAGCTGCGCCGCCGACAGACCGAACTTGGACTTCTCGCCACCGGTGTCCGCCCACTTGCTTGAGGCCAGGGACGACAGGCGCACACGCAAGCCCACCTGCGGCTTGACCTTGAGGCTGGCGGCCTCTTCGATCACCAATTCAACTTCGGATTCTTTCTCGATCACGATAAACACATTGTGGCCGAGCTTCTGGCCCATCAGCGCCAGGCGGATGAATTCACGGTCCTTGTAACCGTTGCAGACGATGGTGCCGCCCTTCGGCGCCAGGGCCAGCACGGCGAGCAGCTCCGGCTTGGAGCCGGCTTCCAGGCCGATGGAGACGTTCTGGGTGGCGATGATGTTCTCGATCACCGCTTCCTGCTGGTTCACCTTGATCGGGTACAGCGCGGTGTACTGGCTCTGGTATTCCAGGCGTTCGATGTTCGAATCGAAAGCACCGGTGAGCTGGCGTACACGGTCTTGCAGGATATCGGGGAAGCGCACCAACAGCGGTAACGACAGGCCGCTTTTGCGCAGCTCGTCGACTTGCTCGTACAGATCGACAGGCGTGCTGTTCGGACCGTTCGGACGGACTTCTACGCGACCGGCTTCATTGATCGCGAAATAACCGGCCCCCCAATGGCGAATCCCGTAAACACTGCGGCTGTCCGCAACTGTCCATTGGCTGCCATCGTCTTTGCGTGTGCGTCGTACGGACATCGAAGTCCCCTATAAATGAAGGCGAAGGCGCCACCTCAAGCGGAGGCTGGCGCAGTCTAAAGAATGAAAATGACGATTTGCCTGTAAGGGAGGTAGACCTCGCTCGCAGGGCAGAGTTTAGACACAGGTCGGGAAGAGGCTTTCAGCCACCGGACTTCTTGGCCTTGTAACCGAGCTTGATCAGCTCGGCCAACAGCAGTTCGACATGCTCGCCCTGGATTTCGATGACCCCGTCTTTCAACGCGCCACCGGTGCCGCAGCGCTTTTTCAGCGTGGTGGCAAGTTCCTTAAGCGCCTCTTCGGCCAGCGGCACACCGGTGATGGTGGTCACCGTCTTGCCGCCACGGCCTTTGCTCTCGCGGCGTACGCGGGCAATGCCGTCGCCTTCGGGAATCAGGGTTTGTTTGCAGGTGCACGAATCCACGGGCTGACGGCAGTCCGGGCAGTGTCGACCTGCATCGGTGGAAAATACCAGGCCACCCAGGGCGGCGAAGGATGCGGCTTTCTTGGCCACCGGCAATCCTCTAGGGGATGAAAAGTGGCGCAGTGTAACGGCAAAAAGCCAAGTTGCTAAGGGCCAAATGGCGCCATTTCATGCAACTTTAGCGACGCAAGGCCAGATAGCGCCGCAGGCCTTCTTGCGCGTCCGGGCAGTAAGGCTTGTGTCTGGCCTCGCTCAACACCGTTTCAATCGGCAGGAAGCGCGCTTCCATGACTTCTTCGGGCTGCAGGCACAGTGGCCCGTCCCATACCGCCGAGTAGGAGGTGCACCAAAGCCTGCTGTCGCCGTCTTCAAAATAGAAATGGTCATGTTCGATCAATTCCACGCCGCTGACGCCGAGTTCTTCGGCAAGCTCACGGGCCGCCGAATCGGCATAGGTTTCCCCTGCCGCGACCATCCCGCCCGCTGCCGTGTCCCAGAACCCGGGGTACAGCGCTTTGCTCAGGGTGCGCCGATGCACACACAGCTCGCCCCTGGAGTTGAACAGAAAGATAAAGGTGCAACGGCCAATCAGCCCGCGGTTGCGCAGGTCGGACCTGACGAGGTTGCCGAGCGGGTTGTCATGTTCGTCAACCCACTGGATCAGTTCAGCATCGGAGGCTACCCGGTGGGCGGCCTCCTTTTGAGTAGCGTCCATCATCAACCCTGATTGAGGAGCTGACGCAAATCGATCACTGCAGCGTTGGCCCGGGAAATGTAGTTGGCCATCACCAGCGAATGGTTCGCCAGTACCCCGAAGCCACTGCCGTTGAGAATCATCGGGCTCCACACCGGTTCCTGCGAGGCCTCCAGCTCACGAATGATCTGGCGCACGCTGACGGTGGCGTTTTTCTTGGCCAGCACGTCGGCAAAATCGACTTCGATGGCGCGCAGCAGGTGGGACAGTGCCCATGCCTGGCCACGGGCTTCGTAGAACACGTTGTCGATCTGCATCCAGGGGGTTTCCACCACTTCTTCATCGACCTGCGGCACTTCACCCGGCGCCAGCGCTTCGGTTTTCAGCGCGGTGTTCAGCTTCACGCGGCCCACACTGGCCGACAGGCGTTGCGACAGCGAACCCAGACGGGTGGCGACATCGCCCAGCCAGTTGTTCAGGTTGTCGGCGCGGGCATAGAACAGCGCGCCCTTCTGGTTGGGGTCGGACAGGCGTGCTTCGTAACGGCTCAGGGAATTGATGCCTTCCTGGTATTCCGACTCGCTGGACGGCAGCACCCAGCTCTTGTTGTCAAAGTTGAAACGCGGCTCGGCCTTGGCCAGGTCAGCGTCTTCAGCCGACTGCGACTGGGAACGGGCGAAATCCTTGCGCAGGGCGCGGGTCAGGTCACGTACCTGCACCAGCACGCCGTACTCCCAGCTCGGCATGTTGTCCATCCACAGGCCTGGCGGGAAACGGTCATTGGAAATATAACCGCCGGGCTTGTTGAGCAAGGTGCCGACCACGTTTTTCAGGGTTTCGACGGTGGTGTAGCCGATCACCATCTGTTTGCCTTCCTTCTCGGCGGCAAGCTGGGCGTTTTGCTGGACCGGAAACAACGCCGGCTCCTGGCTCCAATACCAACCCAGGCCACCGGTGACCAGCAGGTACAAGCAGATCACGCTGAGCAAGGCGCGACTCATGAGCAGGTTGCGAACGTAGCTGCGGTTGGCCGACTTGGGCTCAGGGGCGGGGCCTTTGGCACTGCCTTCACGGTTTTTCCAGTCCAGCATGGCGATATCCTTTCAATCACTTGAGTTCATGCACATCAATTGTCCGGGTGCGGTCAAACACTCCGACCACAACCCTACCCCATCGTGCCCATCGGTGCGGCGCTTTTAAACCAGACTGGCGCATACCCGAGGGTGAACTATAAAGGATGCACGCTTTTTACACAGCGCGACCACGAGGTCAAAAAATGAATACCGCCGACGCGTACTTAATTGACGTATGACACTCATACAATAGAAAAGAGGTGCTAGCATAGGGCCACTAGTTGACCTCAGCATGCACCCTCACAGTAGTCAGGATATGACCGAGTCAGAAGACCCCAGCCGCGAGCGTCTCAAGCAGCATTTTGCCCAGCGGGTAATTCATCAGGCACGTCAAATTCTTGAGATCTGGCAGCGCCTGCAACGCAGCGAATGGTCGAACGCCGACTTCTCCGAGCTCAGCGAAGCCAATCTGCGCCTGCTGCGCTTTGCCGAGCGTTTTGAACAGCCCGAGCACCGTCAACTGGCCCAGCACATTGGCGAGTCCCTCAAGGCCGTGGACGAAAACCGTGGCCGCCTGAGCAGCCACCTGATCACCGAACTCAACCGTTTGATGCAGCGCCTGTCGCGCACCGGGCTGCGCCAGGGCGATCAACTCGAGCAAACCCTGCTGCCGCCGATGCGCAAACCGATCTACGTAATGCTGGCCGACCATGACCGCGCCGAGCGCCTGGCCAAGCAGTTGGAATTCTTCGGCATGAGCGCGCAGTCCCTGGACAGCGTCGCAGCGTTTCGCGCCTCCATGGCCGAGCGCCTGCCGTCGGCGATCGTGATGGACGTGGATTTTTGCGGCCCCGGACTGGGGCTCAAACTGGCCGCCGAAGCCCAGCAGGGCCTGGAGCAAAAGCTGCCGCTGCTGTTTTTCAGCCTGCATGAAACCGACACGCCGACGCGCCTGGCCGCCGTGCGCGCCGGCGGCGAAGAATTCCTCACCGGCACGCTGGAAGCCTCAAGCCTGCTGGAAAAGATCGAAGTGCTGACCTGCGTCGCTCAATACGAGCCGTATAAAGTGCTGATCATTGACGACTCCCGTGCCCAGGCCTTGCACACCGAGCGCCTGCTCAACAGCGCCGGCATCGTCACCCGCACCTTGATCGAGCCGATCCAGGCCATGGCCGAGCTGGCGGACTTCCAGCCCGACCTGATCATCCTCGACATGTACATGCCCGCCTGCACCGGCACCGAGCTGGCCAAGGTGATTCGCCACAACGACCGCTATGTCAGCGTGCCGATCATCTACCTGTCGGCCGAAGACGACCTGGACAAACAGCTCGACGCGATGAGCGAAGGCGGTGACGACTTCCTGACCAAGCCGATCAAGCCGCGCCATCTGATCACCACCGTGCGCAACCGCGCGGCGCGTGCGCGCAATCTGAAGGCGCGGATGGTGCGCGACAGCCTGACCGGGCTGTACAACCACACGCATATCCTGCAATTGCTCGAAGACTGCAGCTTCCGCGCCCGTCGCGAAAACAAGCCGCTGAGCTTCGCCATGCTGGATATCGACCACTTCAAGCGGGTCAATGACAGCCACGGTCACCCCATGGGCGATCGCGTCATCAAGAGCTTGGCCCTGTTCCTCAAGCAGCGCCTGCGCAAGACCGATTACATCGGCCGCTATGGCGGTGAGGAATTTGCCATCGTGATGCCCGACACCGACCTCGAATCGGCCTGCAGGGTGCTGGACGACATTCGTGGGCGCTTTGCCGAAATCCACTACCCGGCCCAGCCGCAGGACTTATGGTGCACCTTCAGTGCCGGGCTGGTGGAACTGTGCGACGGCTCCGACGGCCTGATGATGGCCGCCCAGGCCGACGAGGCGCTGTACCGTGCCAAGCATGCCGGACGCAACCGCGTGCAGGCGGCTCGCCCATCAAAGCAAAGTGCCATCTTTTCACCGGGATTCACTGATTCGGTCATAACGCTGTAATAGAAACGCAATAACTTCAGGCACTTATCTTTTGCTGTCGGTTGAAACCACGCATGCGCCTGAAGCTGCTGACCAATCTCAATACCCTTCTTCTGGTTGCCGTGTGCCTGGCACTTGGCGCGACGCTGTGGTGGTCGCAACGAGCACTGGAGCGCCCGTACCTGTTGATGGAGCGCTATCTGGGGCTGTCCCAGGCCTTTGAGAACCAGACCGCACGCAATATCGACGACTACCTGGCCAGCGGCGATGCCCTGCGGTTGAGCAGCGCCGGCCAGAGCCTGGAAAGCCTGCTGCAGCAGCTCGACTCACTGCCGCCCGAGTTGGCGCAAAGCCTGCGCCCCAGCCTTGCGGACCTGGATGCCTTCAGCAAAACCGACCTGCTCGCCGCCGGTAAACTGGCCGGCGACCCGCAAGCGCTGCTGCTGCAAGCCGAACGCGAACTGGGGGCGAACCTGGAGCAACTGAGCCAGTACGCCGGCGCGGCCAATTCTGCGGACGCCGCGCGCTACCTGCCGCCGCTGCTGGCCGCCTCGCAACACCTGGGCAAGTTGTCCCTGGCGCGCGAAAAACTGGTCAGCAGCGGGCGCGCCGAGCTGGCCGATGACGTCGAGCGTGAAATCGCCAACATCCGTAGCCAGGCCGACCTGCTGGCACAGCTGCCGTTACTGGGCGTGAAGGCCAGCGCCGAATCCAGCACCGACGATTTTTCCGCCTTGATGGGCCTGGAAAACACTGAAAAAACCGAAGCGCTGGACACCGGCGTTGACCTCAAGCGTGAACTCAACGGCCTGTTGACCCGCTACCCCGCCGAGCTCAAGCGCACCCGCGAACAGATCCAGCAACGCGCCGACCTCGCCGCCGCCACACGCACCAAGATCACCGGTGTGCGCCAAGCCATCGCCGGCCTGGAGCCAGTGGTGCGCGCGCAACACGCCAGCATCCAGGGCGAAGTGCGCCTGATACAAGGGCTGATGATTGGCCTGATCCTGCTGATCGCCCTGTTGATCGACACCTTGCAGCGTCGCCTGGCGCGGGTGCTGACCGCCCTCGCCCCGGCGCTGTCCACCTGGGCCGAAGGCAACTTCAGCCAGCCGATCGACCTGGGCAGGACCAACCGCGAACTGCACGATATCCAGGCCTCGCTCAACCGCCTGCGCGCTTATCTGGTGGACCTGGTCGGCACGATTCGCGGCAACGCCGAAGAAGTCGCCGGCAGCAGCCGCGCCCTTGCCGAACTGAGCAGCGGCCTGCATGACGGCGCCGAACGCCAGGCCGGGGATACCGCGCAGATCCGTGACTCCCTGGGCGAACTGGAAGCGACCATCCAGCAAGTGGCGGGCGATGCCAGCCAGGCCGCTGGCGCCAGTCGCAGTGCCGGCATCGCCGTGGAACAAGGCCAGCGCGTCATCGGCCTGAGCCTGACCGGGCTGCACGCCCTGGTGGGAGAAGTGCAGCAAAACGCGCAGATGATCGAGAAACTTGCCGAGGAATCCGCCACCATCGGCGGCGTGCTCACGGTGATCCGCTCGATCGCCGACCAGACCAACCTGCTGGCGCTCAATGCCGCTATCGAAGCCGCCCGCGCCGGAGAGGCCGGCCGGGGTTTTGCCGTAGTCGCCGATGAAGTGCGCACCCTGGCCCAACGCACAGCCGGCGCCACCGCCGAAATCCAGGGCTTGATCAGCAGCCTGCAAAGCGCCGCCCACCAATCGGTGCAAGGCATGCGTGCGCAGGTCGAACACGCCGAAGCCACCGCCGAGCAAGCCCAGGCCGCCGATGGCGCGCTGGACGAAATCGTCGGGGCGATCCAGACCATTTCCGAGACGGCGGTACGCATCGCTGACGTGACTGCGCAGCAAAGCGGCGCCGTGAGCGAGATTCGCGATAACAGCGAACGCATTCACCAACTGGGCGAGGACAACCTGCTGCGCATCGGCCAGGGGCGCAGCCAGGGCGAACACCTGCTGGTGCTGGGCGGGCAGCTCAACACGGCGGTGCAGGCCTTCCGCGTCTAATCTCCCCTCCAGTGGAGATCAAAATGTGGGAGGGGGCTTGCCCCCGATAGCCATAGGTATCTACACAACCCTGTAGCGCCCAACCGTAACCACGATGCGAAGCGAGCCGCTCGTGATCTTGATCTGGCTTTTGATCTTGATCTCAGGCGCCCCGTTAAACCACGCTGGCCGAACGCAGGCTTGAATCCGTGGGTAACCCGGCAGGACGCCGGGTTAGCCGCACTGGGCCATGGATGGCCCATTGCGGCGGCCCACGGATTCAAGCCGGAGAGAGGGCACACCGAGCCTAAGCGAGGTGCCGAGTGGTGGGGCAAGAGCGTTTTGCTTACTTTTGCGCTTTTCAAAAGTGAGCCGCCGTAAGGGCGGAACCCTAAGTGGCCGTTACCGCAGAAACGGATATGTACTCAACCCAATCCAACATCCTGGTCGGCCCGGAGGCCGCCATCGGGGGCAAGCCCCCTCCCACATTTGGACCGAGATCGACACAAAACCCTGGTCGGCCCAGAGGCCGCCATCGGGGCAAGCCCCCTCCCACATTGAATCCGGCGCAATCCTGTGACTGTATTACCCATGACCGAATCCCAAGTCACAGTCACAAATTTCGCGCTATCCTCGCTAATCGTGCTGGCTACTGCATAGAACTGGACAGTCACAAAGGCTTTGCGGCATAGTCGCCGGGTTCTGCGCTACCCCAACCAATAACAAGGAACAGCCGATGGCGACCTTACTGGTTCTTCACGGACCCAACCTGAACCTGCTCGGCACCCGTGAACCGGGCGTCTACGGGGCAGTGACGCTGGAGCAGATCAACCTCGATCTGGAACAGAGGGCCCGTGTTGCCGGCCACCATTTGCTCTACCTGCAAAGCAATGCCGAGTATGAATTGATTGATCGCATCCATGCCGCGCGCGGCGAAGGTGTGGACTTTATTCTGATCAATCCCGCCGCTTTCACGCATACAAGCGTTGCATTACGTGACGCGCTGCTGGCGGTGAGCATCCCATTCATCGAAGTGCATTTATCGAACGTGCACAAACGCGAAGCTTTCCGCCATCACTCTTACTTCTCCGATGTAGCGGTAGGAGTGATCTGCGGCCTTGGCGCCAGCGGTTACCGACTGGCCCTGGAGGCCGCCCTGGAACACGTTGAAGAACAGGCTAAACGCCCCTGACCGACCCTTGGGAGTTGATGATTCATGGATATCCGTAAAGTTAAGAAACTGATCGAACTGCTGGAAGAATCCGGTATCGACGAGCTGGAAATCAAGGAAGGCGAAGAGTCCGTACGGATCAGCCGTCACAGCAAGACCCCGGCCCAACAGTTCTACGCCCCCCAGATGCAAGCACCGGCGCCAGCCGCTGCCGCACCTGCCGCCGCCGCTCCAGCCGCAGCACCTGCGGCCCCGGCAGCCCCTGAGCTGAACGGTTTCGTGGTCAAGTCGCCAATGGTCGGTACCTTCTACCGCACCCCGGCACCGACCTCGCCGGCCTTCGTTGAAGTGGGCAAGACCGTGAAAGTGGGCGACACCATCTGCATCGTGGAAGCGATGAAAATGATGAACCACATCACTGCGGAAAAAGCCGGCGTCATTGAATCCATCCTGGTAGAAAACGGTCAGCCGGTTGAGTACGACCAGCCGCTGTTCACCATCGTTTGAACCGCGGAGCACCTTCGATGTTGAAACCTGCGAAGAAACTGCAAAAAGTCCTGATCGCCAACCGCGGCGAGATCGCGCTGCGTATCCTGCGCGCCTGTAAGGAAGAGGGCATCAAGACCGTCGCTGTTTACTCGACGGCCGATACCGAATTGATGCACGTGAAACTGGCGGACGAAAGCATCTGCATCGGCCCGCCACTGGCCACGAACTCGTACCTGAAAGTCTCGAACATCATCGCGGCCGCTGAAGTGACCGGCGCTGATGGCATCCACCCAGGCTACGGCTTCCTCGCGGAAAACGCCGATTTCGCCGAACAGGTGGAAAAATCCGGCTTCGCCTTCATCGGCCCTAAAGCCGAAACCATCCGCCTGATGGGCGACAAGGTTTCGGCCAAGGACGCCATGATTGCAGCCGGCGTGCCAACCGTTCCAGGTTCCGACGGCCCGTTGCCGGAAGACGAGGAAACCGCGCTGCGCATTGGTCGCGAAGTCGGTTACCCGGTGATCATCAAGGCCGCCGGTGGTGGTGGTGGTCGCGGCATGCGCGTGGTGCACAAGGAAGAAGACCTGATCGAAGCCGCCAAGCAGACCCGCTCCGAAGCGGGCGCCTGGTTCGGTAACCCGATGGTCTACCTGGAGAAGTACCTGACCAACCCACGTCACGTGGAAGTGCAGGTACTGTCCGACGGCCAGGGCCACGCGATCCACCTGGGTGACCGCGATTGCTCGCTGCAACGTCGTCACCAGAAGGTCCTGGAAGAAGCGCCGGCACCGGG
The DNA here is from genome assembly GCF_900005715.1 of Pseudomonas sp. 34 E 7. Classification (NCBI taxonomy): domain Bacteria; kingdom Pseudomonadati; phylum Pseudomonadota; class Gammaproteobacteria; order Pseudomonadales; family Pseudomonadaceae; genus Pseudomonas; species Pseudomonas sp. 34 E 7. The sequence continues at coordinate 31,605 of NZ_CVTX01000112.1, read as the reverse complement.
TCTGGACGAAAAGGCTCGCCAGGAAGTCCTGGCGCGCTGCGTCAAGGCGTGCATCGACATCAACTACCGTGGCGCCGGTACTTTCGAGTTCCTCTACGAGAACGGCCGTTTCTACTTCATCGAGATGAACACTCGCGTGCAGGTAGAACACCCGGTTTCGGAGATGGTCACCGGTATCGACATCGTCAAGGAGATGCTCAGCATCGCCGCCGGCAACGTGCTGTCCTTCACCCAGGACGACGTGAAGATCCACGGCCACTCCCTGGAGTGCCGGATCAACGCCGAAGACCCGCAAACCTTCATGCCGAGCCCTGGCCTGGTCAAGCATTTCCACGCGCCCGGCGGCAACGGCGTACGTGTGGATTCGCACCTGTACAGCGGCTACAAGGTTCCGTCCAACTACGACTCGCTGATCGGCAAGCTGATCACCTGGGGCGCGACCCGCGACGAGGCCATGGCCCGCATGCGCAACGCCCTGGACGAAATCGTGGTCGACGGCATCAAGACCAACATCCCGCTGCATCGGGACCTGGTTCGTGATGAAGGCTTCTGCGAAGGGGGTGTGAACATTCACTACCTGGAACACAAGCTGGCCAACCAGTAAGCGCTCCACCCAACAAAGCCGCCTTCGGGCGGTTTTGTTGTTTCTGCACCCCAACTTTCAGGCCATACACAGTCCAAATGTGGGAGGGGGCTTGCCCCCGATAGCGGTGGATCAGTTACAGATATTGAGACTGACACACTGCAATCGGGGGCAAGCCCCCTCCCACATTTGCTCCGCATTCATTCAGTAATGTCGTCTTCTGCCGTTCGCTCGCGTAAACTTGCGCGCTTTCGCGGCCTACGCGCTGCACACTCATTTTTTTCAAAGGTGCCCGCCATGCCTTGGCTGCAAGTTCGTCTCGCCATCAGCCCGGAACAAGCCGAAACCTACGAAGACGCTTTCCTCGAAGTCGGCGCCGTATCGGTGACTTTCATGGATGCCGAAGACCAGCCGATCTTCGAACCGGAACTCAACACCACCCCGCTGTGGTCCCACACCCATCTGCTGGCCCTGTTCGAAGACGGCACCGATGCCGCCGCCGTGCTGGCGCATATGGAATTGCTCACCGGCGGCCCGCTGCCCGAGCATCACAGCGAAGTGATCGAAGACCAGGACTGGGAGCGCAGCTGGATGGATAACTTCCAGCCAATGCGCTTCGGCCAGCGCCTGTGGATCGTACCGAGCTGGCACGCCGCACCCGAGCCGGAGGCCGTCAATCTGCTGCTGGACCCGGGCCTGGCGTTCGGCACCGGCACTCACCCCACCACCGCGCTGTGCCTGGAATGGCTGGACGGCCAGGACCTGACCGACTGCAACGTGCTCGACTTCGGCTGCGGCTCGGGGATCCTGGCGATCGCCGCCCTGCTGCTGGGCGCCAACGAAGCCGTGGGCACCGATATCGACGTGCAAGCACTGGAAGCTTCCCGCGATAACGCCGGGCGCAACCACATTCCTGAAGGCAAATTCCCACTCTATCTGCCTGAGGACCTGCCCCAGGTGCAGGCCGATGTGCTGGTCGCCAATATCCTCGCCGGGCCGCTGGTGTCACTGGCACCGCAGCTGTCGAGCCTGGTCAGGCCGGGCGGGCGCCTGGCGCTGTCGGGCATCCTCGCCGAGCAGGGCGAAGAGGTCGCTGCCGCCTACGCCAGGGATTTCGAGCTGGACCCCATCGCCAACCGTGACGGTTGGGTGCGCATCAGTGGACGTCGGCGCTAGAATGAGCGCTTGCCTGAATCGGATGGCCGCATGACCGACAGTTTCGTCACCCAGTGCCCGCATTGCCAGTCGCGCTTTCGCGTCAGCCACGCTCAGTTGAACGTGGCCCGCGGCGTGGTGCGCTGCGGCTCGTGCCTGCAAGTGTTCAATGCCGCTCGCCAGTTGCTGGAGCAACGGGCGCAAATGCAACCTGGCCACGCTCCTGACCAAGCTCCTGACTATGCTCCCGACCACGCCCCGGTGCTTGAGCCTGCCGCCGAAGCCCCACGCGCCATCAGCCAGAAGCAGTGGACGGCCGAAGAACTGGACCTGGACAACCTGGACCTGGACGAAGAGCTGGCCAAACTCGAGCGCCGCGAGATTCAGCACACCCAGCCCGTCGGCGCAGAAAGGCGCCAGCCGGGGGCCGACCGCCGGCACAAGGACGACGCCCTCAGCGCCAGTCGCCATACGGTCAAGGCCGAGGAAGAAAAATGGGCCGCCAGTCTGTTCAGCGAGCCGCCGCAGGAACGCGACCTGCCCGCCGAAGCGGAACCTGCGCTGAGTGCACGCACCGAACCGTCCATGTCCTTTCACACCGACGATATCGACGACGAGCCGCCACTGCGCGAGGCCCCGCACGACGACGATGATCCGGACCCACCGTTCACGCCCCTGACCCCGGCGGCGAACGCAGTCGACGAGCGTGCGCAATCGCGGCGCAAGCGAGTGCGCGCCGATTCCAGCGCCCACGACGACCTGTTCCAGGAGCTGGAAGACGATCCGCTGCACCTGTATGCGCACAAGCGCGCGTCAGGCTGGGGTCGCCGCCTGATCTGGATCGTGCTGGTACTGCTGGCTGCCGCCGGCCTGGCAGGCCAGTACATCGCCTACCAATTCGACGAACTGGCCCGCCAGGACACCTACCGCCCGTGGTTCCAGCAACTGTGCCCGTCCTTGGGCTGCAGCGTGCCATCGCGGGTCGACATCGCCCATATCAAGAGCAGCAACCTGGTGGTGCGCAGCCACCCGGAGTTCGCCGGGGCCCTTGTGGTGGATGCGATCATCTACAACCGCGCAACCTTCTCCCAGCCCTTCCCGCTGCTGGAACTGCGCTTTGCCGACCTCAACGGCGGCCTGATCGCCAGTCGGCGCTTCAAGCCCGCCGAATACCTCAGCGGCGAATTGGCCGGGGTCAGCGAAATGCCGTCGCAGGTGCCGATCCACATCTCCCTGGACATCCTCGACCCCGGCAACAAAGCCGTGAATTACAGCCTGACCTTCCATTCGCCCGAATGAAGCCACGCCGCAACCGTGGTTTGACGACGGATTATTGACTGCACCGGCGTCAACCAAACCGATGGCGATAAAAAAATAACTGTTCAGATTTTATCCAATTCAGCCTTTATCCAGTCATCGAGAGCGGGTATCATGCCAACCCTTTTTCGAACTCTAATGATCCGGCCCCACAACAGGGAAGTCCTATGTCGGCGGTACGCATCGGCCCATATACATTGCACAACGGCTTGATCCTCGCCCCGATGGCGGGCGTCACGGACCAGCCCTTTCGTCAGCTCTGCAAACGTTTGGGCGCGGGTCTAGTAGTCTCTGAAATGGTCACCAGCGACATGAGTTTGTGGAACACCCGCAAGTCGCGGATGCGCATGATCCACGAAGGTGATCCCGAGCCGCGCTCGGTGCAGATCGCCGGGGGAGATGCGCAGATGCTGGCGGATGCGGCCAGGGCCAATGTGGAGCTGGGCGCGCAGATCATTGATATCAACATGGGCTGCCCGGCCAAGAAGGTCTGCAACAAGGCCGCCGGTTCCGCCCTGTTGAAAGATGAGCAGTTGGTTGCCGAGATCCTGCAGGCCGTTGTCGCCGCAGTCGATGTGCCGGTGACCCTGAAGATTCGTACCGGCTGGGACCGGGACAACAAGAATGGCCTGACGGTGGCGAAGATCGCCGAACAGGCGGGTATTGCAGCGCTGGCGGTGCATGGCCGCACCCGCGCCGACCTTTATACCGGGGAAGCCGAGTACGACACGGTTGCCGCGATCAAGCAGGCCGTGTCGATGCCGGTGTTTGCCAATGGCGATATCGATTCAGCCGAAAAAGCCCGGCGCGTGCTGCACGCCACCGGTGCCGACGGCTTGTTGATCGGCCGGGCCGCCCAGGGGCGGCCATGGATTTTCCGTGAAATCGAGCATTTCCTGCGTACCGGCGACGTGTTGCCGGCACCGGGACTGACCGAGGTGGAACGTATTCTGCTGGAGCATCTGGCCGCCCTGCACGCCTTCTATGGGGACGTGATGGGCGTACGTATTGCTCGCAAGCATGTCGGCTGGTACCTCGCCACCTTGCCGGGCGCCAAGGAATTGCGCGCTCAGTTCAATCGTTTGGATGAAACGCAGGCACAGGTCGCCATCGTTCGTGAATTCTTCGCCGAACGTGACAAGAGCCTGGCAACAGGGGATGGAGAAGGGGTGGCCGCATGACCTTGATGACCGAGACTTTAGTGAGTGGAACAGCACCCGTGAGCGACAACGTCAATTTGAAACAGCACCTCAACACGCCGAGCGAAGAAGGCCAGACCCTTCGCGGGAGTGTCGAGAAGGCGCTGCACAATTATTTCGCCCACCTCGAGGGTGCTTCCGTCACGGACGTGTACAACCTGGTGCTCTCCGAAGTCGAGGCGCCCCTGCTCGAAAGCGTGATGAACTACGTCAAGGGCAACCAGACCAAAGCCAGTGAGCTGCTGGGCCTCAATCGTGGGACCTTGCGCAAAAAGCTCAAGCAGTACGATTTGCTGTAAGCATTCAATCAAACCAGAAAGGCGCCCGCGTAAAAACGGTCGCCTTTTTTGCTGACTCCTTTGCTTTTGATGGAAATTGAAATGACCGACCAGACTACCCGCCTGCCGATCCGCCGCGCCTTGATCAGTGTTTCCGACAAGACCGGGATCCTCGAATTTGCCCGGGAGCTGGAAGCCCTGGGCGTGGAAATCCTCTCCACGGGCGGGACCTTCAAACTGCTGCAGGACAACGGCGTGGCCGCAGTAGAAGTCGCGGACTACACCGGTTTCGCGGAAATGATGGACGGTCGGGTCAAAACCCTGCACCCGAAAATTCACGGCGGCATCCTCGGCCGTCGCGGTATCGACGACGCCATCATGAACGAGCACGGCATCAAGCCGATCGACCTGGTCGCCGTCAACCTCTACCCCTTCGAAGCCACCATCAACAAGCCAGGTTGCGACCTGCCGACCGCCATCGAAAACATCGATATCGGCGGCCCGACCATGGTCCGCTCGGCCGCCAAGAACCATAAAGACGTGGCCATCGTGGTCAATGCCAGCGACTACGCCAACGTCCTGGAGAACCTGAAAGCCGGTGGCCTGACCTACGCCCAGCGTTTCGACCTGATGCTCAAGGCGTTCGAACACACCGCCGCCTACGACGGCATGATCGCCAACTACATGGGCACCGTGAACCAGGCCGCCGAGACCTTGAGCACAGAAGGGCGCAGCCAGTTCCCGCGCACTTTCAACAGCCAGTTCATCAAGGCCCAGGAAATGCGCTACGGCGAGAACCCGCACCAGAGCGCGGCGTTCTACGTGGAGGCAAAACCGGCCGAAGTCGGCATTGCCACTGCGACCCAGCTGCAAGGCAAGGAGCTGTCCTACAACAACGTGGCCGACACCGACGCCGCGCTGGAATGCGTGAAGAGCTTCGTCAAGCCGGCCTGCGTGATCGTCAAGCACGCCAACCCGTGCGGCGTGGCGGTGAGCCCGGACGCTGAAGGCGGGATTCGCCAGGCCTACGAACTGGCCTACGCCACCGACACCGAATCGGCGTTCGGCGGCATCATCGCCTTCAACCGCGAACTGGACGCCGAGACCGCCAAGGCGATCGTCGAGCGCCAGTTCGTTGAAGTGATCATCGCGCCAAGCGTCAGCGAAGAGGCCCGCGCCATCGTCGCGGCCAAAGCCAATGTGCGCCTGCTGGCCTGCGGTGAATGGTCGGCTGACCGCGCCGCTGCCTGGGATTACAAGCGCGTCAATGGCGGCCTGCTGGTACAGAGCCGCGACATCGGCATGATCGGCAGCGAAGACCTGAAAGTGGTGACCAAACGCGCGCCCACCGAGCAAGAGATCAACGACCTGATCTTCGCCTGGAAAGTGGCCAAGTACGTCAAATCCAACGCCATCGTCTACGCCAAGAACCGCCAGACCATCGGTGTCGGCGCCGGCCAGATGAGCCGTGTGAACTCGGCGCGTATCGCCGCGATCAAGGCTGAACACGCCGGCTTGCAGGTGGTGGGCTCGGTGATGGCGTCCGATGCGTTCTTCCCGTTCCGTGATGGCCTGGACAATGCCGCGAAAGCCGGCGTGACCGCCGTGATCCAACCGGGTGGTTCGATGCGTGATGCTGAAGTCATCGCGGCTGCTGATGAAGCCGGTATTGCGATGGTCTTCACCGGCATGCGCCACTTCCGCCACTGATTGATCGTTCCCACGCTCCGCGTGGGAATGCCTCTTGTGACGCTCCGCGTCACGCTTGGGACGCAGAGCGTCCCGGACTGCATTCCCACGCAGAGCGTGGGAACGATCAGCCCACAGAATTTGAGGTTTTTGAAATGAATGTTTTGATCATTGGCAGCGGTGGCCGTGAACACGCCCTGGCCTGGAAAGTTGCCCAGGACCCCCGTGTGCAGAAAGTCTTCGTTGCGCCCGGCAACGCCGGTACCGCCATTGAAGCCAAGTGCGAAAACGTCGCCATCGACGTACTGGCGCTTGAGCAACTGGCGGACTTTGCCGAAAAGAACGTCTCCCTGACCATCGTCGGTCCGGAAGTCCCATTGGTTGCCGGCGTCGTCGACCTGTTCCGCAGCCGTGGCCTGGATTGCTTCGGCCCGACCGCCGGTGCCGCTCAACTGGAAGGCTCGAAAGCCTTCACCAAGGACTTCCTGGCGCGCCACAAGATCCCGACCGCCGACTACCAGAACTTCACCGAGATCGAGCCGGCCCTGGCTTACCTGCGTGAAAAAGGTGCGCCGATCGTGATCAAGGCCGACGGCCTGGCCGCCGGTAAAGGCGTGATCGTCGCCATGACCCTGCAGGAAGCCGAGGACGCCGTACGCGACATGCTCGCCGGCAACGCCTTTGGTGATGCCGGTTCGCGCGTGGTCATCGAGGAATTCCTCGACGGCGAAGAAGCCAGCTTCATCGTGATGGTCGACGGCAAGAACGTCTTGCCGATGGCCACCAGTCAGGACCACAAGCGCGTCGGCAACGGCGACAGCGGCCCGAACACCGGCGGCATGGGTGCTTATTCCCCGGCGCCGGTGGTCACCGCCCAGGTGCACCAGCGCGTCATGGACCTGGTGATCTGGCCGACCGTGCGCGGCATGGCCGACGAAGGCAACGTCTACACCGGTTTCCTCTACGCCGGCCTGATGATCGACAAAGCCGGCAACCCGAAAGTCATCGAGTTCAACTGCCGCTTCGGCGACCCGGAAACCCAACCGGTGATGCTGCGCCTGCAATCGAGCCTGGTGCTGCTGGTGGAGGCCGCGCTGGCCCAGGCCCTGGACAAGGTCGAAGCACAGTGGGACCCACGCCCGAGCGTCGGCATCGTGCTCGCGGCCGGCGGTTACCCTGCCGATTACGCCAAGGGCGATGTGATTGAAGGCCTGGACGCCGCGGCTGCGCTGGAAGGCAAAGTGTTTCATGCCGGCACTGCGCTGCAGGACGGCAAGGTCGTCACCGCCGGTGGCCGCGTGCTGTGCGCCACCGCGATGGGCGCCAGCGTCGACGCCGCGCAGCAGCAAGCGTACAAGTTGGCCGCGAAAATCGACTGGAAAGGCTGCTTCTACCGCACTGATATCGGTTACCGCGCCATTGCCCGTGAACGCGGCGAGAACCACTGAGTAGCTATCCGTTCGGGTAGGTAAGGGCCTCTGGCCCTTGCCGTACTCATGCCGCCCCGCGCATAGTTAACCCGTGCATTCACCTACGAAGGGACTTCGCCGTGCGCTGGCTCAGGATCGCCTTAGGTTTTACCGTCAGTCTGCTGACCCTGCTCTGCCTGGTCCCGGCTCAAGCCGCGGCGCAAGGCAGTGGTTGGGCAGTCTTGCTCGATGATCAGGCCGACCTGCAACTGAGCGACATCCGTTCCTCGCGCTACACCAATCAATTCAGCCCCATCGAACTGGACCGGATTACTGCCGCGCCGCCGGACGGTGCGTTGTGGGTACGCTTCAAGCTGCAACCCGGCAAGCATGAACAGGTGCTGCGGGTGTTTGCCCCGGACTTGTCGAGCCTGAGCCTGTATGTGCTGGACGGCAACAGCCTGGTGGAGCAGCAGACCACCGGCACGCGCCAACCCCAGGCCGAGCGACCGCTGCCCAGCAGTGACTTCATGCTGCCGATGCCACAGAGCCAGCGCCCGCTCGAGGTTTACCTGCGCCTGGTGTCGGAACACGAGCTGCGCCCCTATATCACCCTGGAACCCGCCGTACTCGCCGCCGCCAACCAGAACCAGACGCTGGTCTACGGCTTGCTGTTCGGCGTCCTGCTGATGCTGATCCTGCATAACCTCACGCGCTTCGCCTACCACCGCTCGCGCAGCAGCCTGTGGCTGGCCGCGTGTGAGTTCCTGCTGATGCTCAGCCTGGCGCTGTTGCTCAACGTGGTGGGGCCGTGGTTGCCCAACTGGCACGCGATCCAGACCCCCGGCGCCTACCTCGCCCTGCTGCTGACCGCGCCGTGCGGGCTGATGTTTGCCTATCGCTTCTTCATGCCGCTGGGCCCGCACCCGCTGAACAAACTGTTGATGGCCGACATATTGGTGATCGTGCTGTGTGGCCTGCTGCTGTTGTTCGTCAACACCCTGCCGCTGAACATCATCACCTATGCCCTGGTGGCGCTGGCCGGCCTGAGCATGCTGTTTGTCTCGGCCTATCACTGGCAACGGGGCTATCGTCCGGCGCGCCTGTTCGTGGCGGGGATGGTGGTGTTCAACATCGGCACGCTGATCATTCTTCCCGCCCTGCTCGGCCTCACGTTGTTGGCACCGCAAGGCCTGATCATCACCCTGCTGAGTTTCATCTGCATCAGCGGCCTGCTGATGAGCCTGGCCCTCGGCGAACGCCAGCGCGCCATTGTTGAAACGCGCTTCAGCCTCAGCCGCGACCTGGCCGCGAGCAATGCCGAAATCGCGGCCAAGGCCGAGTTCCTGGCGAAGATCAGCCACGAAATCCGCACCCCCATGAACGGCGTGCTGGGCATGACCGAGTTGCTGCTGGGCACGCCGTTGTCGGTGAAACAACGCGACTACGTGCAGACCATTCACAGCGCCGGCAACGAATTGCTCACGCTGATCAACGAAATCCTCGACATCTCCAAGCTCGAATCGGGGCAGATCGAACTCGATGATGTGCAGTTCGACCTCAACGCGCTGATCGACGACTGCCTGAGCATCTTCCGCGCCAAGGCCGAGCAGCAGAATGTCGAGCTGATCAGCTTTATCCAGCCCCAGGTGCCGCGCGTGATCAGCGGTGACCCGACACGCCTGCGCCAGGCGCTGTTGAGCCTGCTGGAAAACGCCCTGCATAAAACCGACGAGGGCGAGGTGCTGATCGTCGTTGCCCTCGACGAGCGCAGCACCCAGCCACGCCTGCGCATTGCCGTGCAAGACAGCGGCGTGCCCATGGACGCCGCCGAGCGCGACGCCCTGATGCACAGCGAACTGCACAGCAAGAACTTCCTCTCGGCCACACGCTTGAGCGGCCACCTGGGCCTGGTGATCGCACGCCAGTTGATCCTGTTGATGAACGGCGAATTCGGCGTCAAGAGCGGCAGTCACCAGGGCAGCACCCTGTGGCTGACCCTGCCGTTGGACCCCGAACGCCTCGAACACCCGACCTCCGATCTCGACGGCCCGCTCAAGGACGCACGGGTACTGGTGGTGGACGACAACGACACCTGCCGCAAGGTGCTGCTGCAGCAATGCTCGGCCTGGGGTCTGAACGTCAGCGCCGTGGCTTCGGGCAAAGAGGCCCTGGCCCTGCTGCGCACCAAGGCGCACCTGCGCGATTACTTCGACGTGGTGTTGCTGGACCAGAACATGCCCGGCATGACCGGCATGCAACTGGCGGCCAAGATCAAGGAAGACCCGAGCCTGAACCACGATATCCTGCTGATCATGCTCACCGGCATCAGCAACGCGCCGAGCAAGATCATCGCGCGCAACTGCGGGATCAAGCGCATCCTCGCCAAGCCGGTGGCCGGTTATACGCTCAAGACCACCCTGGCCGACGAACTGACCCAGCGCAGCAAAGGCGCCCCCCACCCTCGCCTCGCTCCCGCCGCGCCGGCAGCCATTACCGTGCCCAGCGACTTCCGCATCCTGGTGGCCGAGGACAACAGTATCTCCACCAAAGTGATACGCGGCATGCTCGGCAAGCTCAACCTCAACCCGGATACCGCCAGCAACGGCGAAGAAGCGTTGGAGGCGATGAAAGCCCAGCGCTATGACCTGGTGCTGATGGACTGTGAAATGCCGATCCTCGATGGTTTCTCCGCCACCCAGCAGCTGCGCGCGTGGGAAGTCAGCCACCAACGTGTGCGCACGCCGGTGGTGGCGCTCACGGCGCATATTCTCTCGGAACATAAAGAACGCGCGCGCCAGGCGGGGATGGACGGGCATATGGCCAAGCCGGTGGAACTGTCACAGCTGCGCGAGCTGGTGGATTACTGGGTTGTGCAACGCCAGCAACGCCCGGAACACGCGCCGTCCTGATTGAAATCCAATCAAATGTGGGAGGGGGCTTGCCCCCGATAGCGGTGGGTCAGCCACAGATGTATCTGCTGACACTCCGCAATCGGGGGCAAGCCCCCTCCCACATTTGACGCGCGTCGCCTGATAGACTCACTGCACTTCCACCGCCCGCGAGTCCCCCCATGCTCCACGTGTTATTCAGCGTTTACCTGAAGATGCTGGTGCTCTACAGCCCGTTCTTCGTGCTGTCCTGCTTTATCAGCCTGACCCGCGGCTATTCCAGCAAGGAGCGGCGGCGCCTGGCCTGGAAAGTCGCGTTGGCGACGCTGGTGTCGAGCGTGCTGCTGTACCTGTTCGGCCGGGTGATATTCAGTGTGTTCGGCATCACCGTGGACGCGTTCCGCATCGGCGCCGGCAGCGTGCTGTTTATCTCCGCCCTGGGCATGGCCCAAGGCAAGTCGGCGGTGCAAACCGATAACGTGCAGCAGGACGTGACCATCGTACCGCTGACCATCCCGCTCACGGTCGGCCCCGGCACCATCGGTGCATTGCTGGTAATGGGCGTGAGCCAGCCCCATTGGGACGACAAGCTCACCGCCATCCTCAGCATCGCCCTGGCCAGTCTCACGGTGGGGGTGGTGCTGTACCTGTCCAATCGGATCGAACGCATTCTTGGCGACCAGGGCTTGCAGATTGTCAGTCGGTTGATGGGCTTGTTCGTGTGCGCCCTGGCCGCGCAAATTATCTTTACCGGGGTCCGTGGCTATCTGGTGACCTAGATCCGGTATTTGGCGATGGCCGACTGCACGTTGTCACCCGCACTGTCGCGCATCAGTTGCAGGGTCTGTTCATTGACCACCGAGGTGTTGAGCACCAGGCAGGTCTGCCCGCTGAAGGCCTCGAACGATGAGCTGTCCCATTCAAGGAACGGCAACCCCACCTGCTTGCTCACGCCATGGCTGCTGTAGGTCACCAGGACCATCATCACTTCGCCATTGGTTTCAGCGCAGGACGCCACGCCGAAGTCACCGCCCTGGTGCACGCTGCTGTTGCGTTTGAACAAATCGAAAGATGCCGGCAGTTGCTTCAAGGTCTCCAGCGCATCGGCGGCCAGTTTCGGCAGCAGGCTGAGCAACGGCCCCGACATGGACATCGAGGCGAGCATCGCGCCGATGATATTCAGCGCCGTCAGTTGCACCGTCAGCCCCCTGCCCGCGCGCGAGACGCGCTCGAAGCTGCTGCGCACCGGCAGCCAGCCGAGGCTGACCATCACTTTGATGAATTCGTCGTACCAGGCCTCGGTGCCCCGATGCACCTTCAATACATCGCTCACGTAACTGCTGGCCAGCAGGTAGCTTTTACGGATGTATTCGCGATTTAGCCCGGACAGCCCCTCGGCAAAGGAAATCACACCGTTGTTGACCACCGCCGCGTTGCAGTCATCTTCGGTGTCCAGCGGTAACGTCGCGGGCGTGCCCGGCGCGCCCGGCAATTTGTAGGCGGCAATCAGCTTGCGCCGTTTTGTACTGTTGATCCTTCTGTGGTGTCGCTCCATTTCCCAATTCTCCACGTACACCCCGACTCGGGGCTTGTAACCACACTAGTCCACTCAGCGACGGGCTTTCCAGGCAACAAACATCCCTTGGCGCGGCCCGGCAAAACGCGCCGACCCGCAATAACGCGGCATGCACGATGAGCCTCGTGGTTTCGTCGTAAAAAAAAGAAAAAGCCCCGAACGACAACAGAAAAATCCTGATGTCATTCGGAGCTTTCGGGCCACCGCCGAGCTGTTTTCAGCCGGCGGGTTTATCGCCGTACCAGCGCGGGGTGTACACCCACTCACCGCCACCGGCACGCGCAAACGTGCAGGTGGTGGACGAGCCGATCAGCACCATGGTGCGCATGTCCACCTGGTCCGGGGTGAGTTGCCCCAGCGTGGTGACGCGCAGCGTCTGGCCCGGGCGACCGATATCGCGGCCCAGCACCACCGGCGTTTCAGGGGTGCGGTGCTGGGCGACGATTTCCAGCGCACGCCCCAGTTGCCACGGCCGCGCACGGGAAATCGGGTTGTAGAAGGCCAGGGCCAGGTCGGCCTGGGACGCGAGGTCCAGACGCTTTTCGATGATCGACCACGGCTTGAGGTTATCCGACAGCGACATCACACAGAAGTCATGCCCCAGCGGCGCCCCGGCCTGGGCAGCGGTGGCCAGGGAGGCCGAGACGCCCGGCAGGATTTGCAGGTCGACCTGGTGCCAGGCCGGGTCGCTGGACTCATGCAACGCCTCGATCACCGCAGCGGCCATGGCGAATACACCCGGGTCGCCGGACGACACCACCACCACCGAGCGCCCTTGGGCGGCCAGCTCGAAGGCGTGCCGGGCGCGCTGCATTTCTTCGCGGTTGTCCGTGCAGTGCTGCACCTGATCTTCACGGAACGGCCCGGCCATGCGCACGTAGGTTTCGTAGCCCAGCACGTCAGTGCAGCGCGCCAACTCGGCCTTGACCGCCGGCACCATCAATTCAGCGGCGCCCGGGCCGAGCCCGATCACGGCAAGGCGCCCGCGTGGGCGACCGACCTGTGACACGTCCAACGGCTGTTCGGCGACGCTGAGGGTGATGTCCGCCGGCGGCTCGACCTTGTCAAACCGCAGCGGTACGCGCAGTTCCAGCGCAGCCTCATGCAGCGACGCTTCGGCCATCTGCAGGTCGCTGGCAAGCAGGCACGCCAGCGACTGCACGGCAATGCCTGCCTCATGCAAGGCGGTGCGCACACGTGCGGCCAGGTGCGCGCCCGGCTTGCAGGTGGCGCAGACGGTTTTCGGATAAATCACTAATTCGTTGGCGGCCGGCACGCGCTCGGCACTGCCCACATGTATCGCCAGGCGAGCGTGCGCGGCCTGCGGCAAGTTGGCCTGCGCCAGCCAGGGCGCCGCGCCTTCAATGCGCACGCTTTCACCGGCGAGCAGGTCCGAGACGAAGCGCTTGCCCAACTCCAGGTCCGCCAACTCATAGCCCCTGGGCGGGTTGAGCAGGCAGGTGCCAAAGCGCAACTCGCCGCTGGTGGTGATCGCCGCCGCCACACCCAACGCGGCGGCAATCTCCCGCGCCATCACATTCACACCGCCCAGCCCGCCCAGCAGGGGCACTACGGCGCTGCCGTCTTCGGCAACGGCCAGCACGGCCGGTTCCTCACCCTTTTCGAGCAGCAGCGGCGCGAGGGTACGGATGACGATGCCGGCGGCGCACAGCGCAATCAGCGGTGTTCCCTGTTGGTAGAGCTGGCGCAGTGTGGCGCCGAATTCGCTGTAGACCAGGTCCGCGCCGTCGACCCGACCGGTCAGGCCATGGATCTGCGCCGCCGGGTAAAGCTGCTGGATCCTGCGCGCAGTCGCCAGGCTGCCCTGGCCCAGAATGACAATCGCCGGGCTCATCAACCTTGCCACCGTTCACCGGGCACGATGATCAAGGAAAAATACGGTGACGACATCGGCTCCACCTGGTCCAGCGGCACGATTTTCTGATTGGCCATGGTGGCGCGTTCCACGTACAGCGCACGCCCGGCCAGACCGAGTTCCTCCAACACTTGGCGCACCTTGTGGAAGTTGCGCCCCAACTTCATGATCACCGCCGCGTCAGCGTCCGCCAGCCGGCGCTTGAGGTCGTCGTGCGGCAACACCCCCGACAGCACCGACAGGCTCTGGTTGCGATACACCAGCGGCGCACCCAACACCGAAGCGCCGCCCAGCATCGAACACACGCCCGGGATGACCTGCGCTTCATAGCGCTCGGCAAGGCGGTCATGCAGGTACATATAGGAGCCGTAGAAGAACGGGTCGCCTTCACAGATCACCGCCACATCGCGACCCGCATCCAGGTGCGCCGCCACATCGACGCTGGCGGTGTCGTAGAAGTCGCTGATCACTTGCTCATAGGACAGCGGCGCCGGCAGCGCCTCGGTGGTCACCGGGTACACCAGGGGCATCAGGGTTTGTTGCGGCACCAGATGGTCCTCGATGATGCCGAACGCATTGCCCTTCTTGCCCTTGGCCACGAAGTACGCCACCACGGGCGACTCGCGCAGCAGGCGCAGGGCCTTGAGGGTGATCAGCTCCGGATCGCCGGGGCCCACGCCCAGGCCGATCAGACGTCCGCGTGGGTGCATTATTCGACCTCCGTGGCGAGCGCATTGACGGCGGCGGCGGCCATGGCACTGCCGCCCAGACGGCCCTGCATGATCACGAACGGCACGCCACGGCTGTCGGCGGCAAGCATCGCCTTGGATTCGGCGGCGCCGACAAAGCCCACCGGGAAGCCGAGGATCAACGCCGGTTTCGGCGCGCCGGCGTCGAGCATTTCCAGCAGGTAGAACAAGGCAGTCGGCGCGTTGCCGATCACCACCACGCTGCCTGCCAGGTGCGGGCGCCACAGCTCCAGGGCGGCAGCGGAACGGGTGTTGCCCAACTCCCGCGCCAGCTCAGGCACGCTGTCATCACGCAGGGTGCAGATCACCGCGTTATTGGCCGGCAGGCGCGCGCGGGTCACGCCTTCGGAGACCATCCGCGCATCGCATAAAATCGGTGCGCCCGCCGCGAGCGCATCGCGCCCGGCCTTGCCCGCGCCTTCGGAGAATTGCAGGCCGTCGATCGCCTCGACCATGCCGCAGGCATGAATCACCCGCACCGCGAGTTTTTCCAGGTCGGCCGGGATGCGGTCCAGGTTGGCTTCCGCGCGAATAATGGCGAAGGAGTTGCGATAGATCTCCTGACCGTCGCGGATGTAATCAATCATCGGTGTTGCTCCGTGGGCGAGCGCGTAACAGGGCGCCCGCCGCTTCAATGGAAAGAGTGCGCGCGTGCAGCCGGCCAAAACCTGGATGGGCGGCGTCGCGAAAATAAAGGTCGTAATGGCCGGGACTCACCGCCAGCAAGGTGACCGGCGCGGTGTGCGCGGCGGCGCAGGAGCGCGGGCAACCGGACAGGTGCACCTCCACGCCGGGTTGCAGGGTGGCCAATTGCACTGCGTCGGCCTTGGTATCGGCCAGGCCCTTGCCGCAACCGCTGGAACCGGTGCAGGCAATCATGCGCGCAAGGGGTTGCTCGATTGAACAGAGAAAGCCCAGTTGCCCCAAGCGGTCGGTGACGGCGCCAGGGCGTGCAATGTTGGGCAGCAGCACGCCTTGCCAGGGCGTGAAGCGCAACGTGCCATCGCCGTAATCGCTGGCCAGTTGCGCGGCGCCCTGGAGCATCTGCGAATCCAGACGGCCCAGAGGCGCGACTGCCGCGACGTAGAACTGATTCTTCCGGGGCTGGGGATAACTTCCGATGTGCAGCAACGCACCACCGGCCGGGCGTTTGAAGCCCTGGGCCGACAGCAGCGGCAGGCTCAGGCGGCTCAATAACTTATCCACAGCCAGATGACGCATGCGCGTTTGCTCGGGCGTCGCCAGGTCGAGAAAGGCCTCCAGCACCGCCACCACCAGCGCGTGGCCCTGGTCCAGCGGCACGGCCGCCACGGGCGCATTCAGGCCGGGGCAGCCGGCCAGGCCGAACGCCAGCAGCGTTTGCCCCTCGCGCACAAACGCCGACAGCCACAGGTCATGGTGATGCTCGAGCATCGCCAGGGCTTCACCGCCGTCCAGCTGCACGGCGAACTTGGCCGACAACTGATGAAAACGCGGATGACTGTCCAACGTGGCAAGAATCTGCGCGGCCAGCGGGCGGGTGTCGAACAGCATCTGCGGATCGATGCCGGCGCTGGGGCTGAGCATCAGGTTGCGCACGTCATCACCGGCCGCGTTGCTCGGGCCGAGGCCGGCCGCCAGCAGCATTGCGATCAAGGCGTCCTGCTCGGCGCCGATCCCGCGAATCTGCAGGTTGGCGCGGTTGGTCGCCTCGATCACCCCGCCCGCATACGCCTGGGCAGCGTCCGCCACGGCGTTGGCCTGGGCCGCGGTAAGCGAACCACCGGCCAGTTTGACCCGACAGATACCGCCGTCCAACGCCTGGACAATACGCAGCAACCCCGGACAGGCCGAGGGGCGCAAGGTATTTACAGCGGGCGTTGGGTTCACGGGGCTACCGGTTGACGGGTAAAGGCGCGGTATTATGCCTGCTTTGTCCGGCGGCATGAAAAGCCTGCCCGTCGGATGTCGTTCAAGGAATTGCTATGTCGCCCTGGCTGACGGTTGTAGGCATCGGTGAAGACGGCTTCAAGGGCCTGGGCAGGAATGCCCGGCACGCCCTGTTGCGCGCTACGCGGATTATAGGCGGCCAACGCCAGTTGGACCTGTTGCCATTGTGTATCAGTGGCGAGCGCCAGGCGTGGCCGAGCCCGTTTTCCCTGGAGCCGGTGTTGTCACGGCGTGGGGAGCCTGTGTGCGTATTGGCCAGTGGTGACCCGATGTTCTATGGCGTCGGCGCCAGTCTGGCGCGCCAGATTGCGGCGGATGAGCTGCTGGTTATACCGGCTCCGTCGTCGGTGTCCCTGGCGGCGGCGCGTTTGGGCTGGCCGTTGCAGGACGTGGTGACGGTGTCCGTGGTGTCCCGCCCCTTCGCGGCAATCAACGCGCACCTGGCCAGCGGTGTGCGCTTGCTGGTGCTGAGCAATGATGGTGGCAGCCCTGCGTTGATTGCCGCGTTATTGACGCAGGCAGGGTTCGGGCCCAGCCGATTGACGGTGTTTGAACACTTGGGCGGCGCGAACGAGCGGCGCTTGGACGGCCTGGCCGCAGACTGGCATCACCTCGGCACTGCCGATCTGAACCTGGTCGCCATCGATTGCCTGGCCTGCAGCGACACGCCGCCCTTGTCGCGCCTGGCAGGCCTGCCGGACTCGGCGTTCCAGCACGACGGTCAACTGACCAAACGCGATGTGCGCGCCATGACCCTCGCCCGCCTCGCCCCGATGCCCGGCGAACTGCTGTGGGATGTGGGCGCGGGCAGCGGTTCCATCGGCATCGAATGGATGCGCACGCACCCCAGCTGCCGTGCCCTGGCGATCGAGCCCGACCCGGGCCGCCAAGGCCTGATCGAACACAATCGCGACGCCCTCGGCGTGCCCGGCCTGCACCTGATTCGCGGCAAAGCCCCGGACGCGTTGCACGGCCTGCCGGTACCCGACGCCATCTTCATCGGCGGCGGCGTCACCCGCGACGGCGTGCTCGACACCTGCTGGCAACACCTGCGCCCCGGCGGGCGCCTTGTCGCCAACGCCGTGACCCTGCAAAGCGAAATGACCTTGATGAACTGGCGCGCCGAGCACGGCGGCGAACTGACCCGCATCCACGTCGCCCAGGCGCAGCCACTGGGCGAGTTCGACACCTGGCGCCAGGCGTTGCCGATCACGCTGCTGGAAGTGATCAAGCCGCTATGAACAGGATTCTGTTGCTGGGCGGCGTGACGGAAGCGCTGGCCATTGCCCGCACCCTGGGGCCGGAGCATATCTACAGTTTGGCCGGCGTGGGCCGCGTGCCGACCGACCTGACCTGCCAGGTGCGCGTCGGCGGTTATGGAGGCGCTGAAGGGTTGGCGCAGTTTGTTCGCGATGAACGCATCAGCCTGATCCTCGATGCCACCCATCCGTACGCAGCGCAGATCAGCCACAACGCGGCCCGGGCTGCACGGTTGTGCGCTGTGCCGTGCTGGGCATTGCGACGTCCGGCGTGGCAGCCGCAGGCCGGGGATGATTGGCGCGAAGTGTCTGACTGGGCTGAGCTGATCCAAGCGTTGAAGCCCTTCAAGCGCCCGCTGTTCACCTTGGGTCGCGAACCCTTGCAGCATCTCGATGAAATCCCCGCCGACCAGTTCTGGACATTGCGCGCGCTGGACGTGTACCCGGGCAATGAGCGCTGTGAAGTGATCGGCGCACGCGGGCCGTTTCTGATCGAGGATGAGCGGGCGTTATTCGAACGACGCCGGATTGATGTGCTGATCAGCAAGAACAGCGGCAGCACCGCCACCGAACCGAAGCTGGAAGTGGCGCGGGAATGTGGGGTGCCGGTGTTGGTGTTGAAGCGGCCGGTGTTGGCTCATGTAGACCGTGAACTCTTGTCGCCTGAAGAAACACTCATCGCGTTGGCAAATTTCATTCGATAAGTCAGGATCTCTCGCTTGCTTGATAAGTAACCTATTTGTTACCTTCAGAACGGCGAATGATCGAGATTGAAGAATACCGACGTGACAACCTGTCCAGCCCGTTCGATGAGTGGTTTTCATCCTTGAGTGTGCCGGCGGCAACCAGAGTTACGACCGCTCTGGTTCGACTTGAAATGGGCAACACCAGCAACATCAAGTGGTGCGACGGGTTCGGTGAATACCGCATCGATTGGGGGCCAGGCCTGCGAATCTATCTGATACAGGAAGGCCTACGATTAATCATCCTGTTCGGTGGCGGGGACAAGTCCAGTCAAAAGCGCGATATAAAAGTCGTTAAGTCGCTGATCAATGAGCATCAGCGTCACAAGAAATTGAAACAAAAGAGGTAACCAGCATGGCGTTAACCCGTAGCTACAAGCACACCATCGCTGAACGTGCCCAGCGCGACCCTGCATTTGCCCAAGCTCTTCTCGACGAGGCCGCTACGCTGTTTCTCAACGGTGAGCCGGAAGTTTCCCGCGTGATTCTGCGTGATTTGGTCAACGCCACGGTGGGTTTTGAAGGACTTGCGAAAGAAACTGCCAAACCGAGTAAAAGCCTGCACCGAATGCTCTCAGCCAGCGGTAACCCAAGCATGGATAACCTCGCCGCGATTTTTGCAGTGATCAGAAAAGCCTTAGGTGTCGACATGCAGGTGCACGGAGTTCCCGCTGCATAATTGGTACAACAACCAGCATCAGCGGTGCTACAGGCAATGTGGGAGGGGGCTTGAACCCGATAGCGGTGCGTCAGTCACTGATTTTCTGGCTGATCCTCCGCACTCGGGAGCAAGCCCCCTCCCACAGTTGACCTGCGCAGCCTTGAAGTTCGGCACCCACTCAATTCCCCGTCTATCCTCAAACCCGACACTGCGACACCAAACCACACCACGCGTTTTTACTTATCCACCCCGATCAGGCTAAATACCCGCCTGATCGTTTAACCCTACGGATTATCCGCCATGGCCCGTCAACGCTTTGCAATTGCCTGGATCGCCTGCCTTGCAGTGCTGTTCAATGCGTTTGCCATGCCGCTGGCCAGTGCGATGCAGCAGACCGATGACCCGGTCAAGCGCCTGCTGTTGGGTGGGTTCTGTTCGTCCAATGGCGCCAGCCTGCAGGCCATTGCCCTGGGCCAGTTGGAAATCCCGGCAGCGCCGGACGATCACTCTGCCATGCAGCATTGCTGGTGTTGCTCGGGCTCGGCGCCGTGGGTGGCGTTGCCGGGGCATGCGCCGCAGTTGTATGTGACGCGCCAGCAAGCGCTGCAGAGCCTGCCGCCGCGCGTGTTGCGCAATCCAGCCCCGCGCCGGCAATGGCCGAGCCTCAATCCCCGCGCTTCTCCAACGGTCTGATCTTCTTCGCAAGTGAACTGCGTTTAGAACCGTTCCGGAGAACTGCCATGCTCAAATCTTCCCTGCTTCTGGCGGCGTTGCTGCTGCCGGTGTTCAGTGCTGCCAATGCCGAGGACTACAAGGCCGGTGACCTGTTGGTCAGCGACCCCTGGTCCCAGGAGTTGCCACCGAATGCGCCCACGGTCGCGGCGTACTTTGTTATTCATAACACCGGGACTGCCCCGGATCGCCTGCTTGGCGTTGAAACCAGCGTGGCCGAAAAAGCCGAGCTGCACGAGCATGTGATGCAGGGCGACCTGATGAAGATGCAGCAAGTGCCCAGCGTTGCCGTACCGGCCAAGGGCGAGCTGACGTTCGCGCCGATGGCCTATCACGTGATGCTGCTGGGCCTCAAGGACCGCAGCCTGTTGGCCGATGGCAAGCAATTCCCACTGACCCTGACGTTTGAAAAAGCCGGCAAGGTCGAGGTGAACGTATCGGTTCAGAAGTCGCCGCCGATGACCGCTCACGAGCATAAGCACGCCCAGTAGGACTCCCCCGATGGGCGCCCGCAGCGCCAGGTTGTCTCCACGCCGCCGCTTGATGCGCGGCAGTTGGGTCAGCCTGTTCGCCATGTTGATGATCTTTATCGGTCCGCTGATTTCCCAGGCGATGCCGATGGATCATCACGCCGGTATGTCCATGGACATGCCCGCGTGCCACGGCGAGCCCAAGCCGAGCAAAGCCCCCGACGAACATCATGTCCTCTGGGAAAAATGCGGCTATTGCAGCCTGCTGTTCAGTTGCCCGGCCCTGCCCGGCAGCGTCTCCTACATCACCCTCGGCACCCCGCCGCCCGCCAACGCGCTCATTCCCACCCCGCGCCTGGGTCATGCCCGGCAGAGCATCTTCCCCGGCGCGCGCAGTCGTGCGCCGCCCATCGCGTCGTAAGCCCTTCACCGCGCTACTTCACCCCGGCCGACTTCAAACAGACAGCCGCAGGCTGCTGGCCGTGTTGTTTACGACTGATTGATGGAATTTTTCATGTCCAGGTTTTCTGCTGACACCCGATTGGGCGCTGCCCCGGTTTTCGCCGTTCTGTGCGGCGCGCTGCTTGCGCCACACGCCCATGCTGACGAACACGAGCTGAGCCCCACGGTCGTCACCGCGATCGCCCCCAGCTCGCCGCTCACCGTTGTCACCCAACCCAAGGATCCACGCCAGCCGGTGCCCGCCAGCGATGGCGGCGATTACCTCAAGACCATCCCAGGCTTCGCCCTGGTGCGCAACGGCGGCACCAACGGGGACCCGGTGTTGCGCGGCATGTTCGGTTCGCGCCTGAATATCCTTACCAACGGCGGCATGATGCTCGGCGCCTGCCCGGGCCGCATGGATGCGCCCACCTCGTATATCTCGCCGGAAACCTACGACAAGCTCACCGTGATCAAAGGCCCGCAAACCGTGCTCTGGGGCCCCGGCGCGTCAGCCGGTACGATCCTGTTCGAGCGCGAGCCCGAGCAGTTCGGCGAGCTGGGCACCCGGGTCAATGCCAGTGTGCTGGCCGGCTCCAACGGGCGCTTCGACAAGGTCATCGATGCCGCTGCCGGAGGGCCGTTGGGCTATGTGCGGGTGATCGGCAACCAGGCCCATGCCGACGACTACAAGGACGGCAACAACGACCGCGTGGCCTCGCGTTATGACAAGTGGAATGGCGACGTGGCCGTCGGTTTCACCCCCGACGCCGATACCCTGCTGGAACTCACCGCCGGCCGTGGCGATGGCGAAGCGCGCTATGCCGGGCGCGGCATGGACGGCTCGCAGTTCCTGCGCGAAAGCCTCGGCCTGCGTTTCGAAAAGTCCAACATCGGCGAGGTGCTGGACAAAGTCGAGGCCCAGGTCTACTACAACTACGCCGACCACGTCATGGACAACTACAGCCTGCGCGTCCCCTCGGGCACCGGCATGATGGCCGGGCCCATGGCCTCCAACGTCGATCGGCGCACCCTCGGTGGGCGGATCAAGGCGACCTGGCGCTGGGCCGATGTGCAACTGATCGGCGGCCTGGACGCGCAGACCAACGAGCACCGCGCGCGCAGCAGCATGGGCATCGACACCTACAAGGACCTGCCGCGCAGCAAGGACGCCGACTTTCACAACTACGGCGTGTTCGGTGAACTGACCTGGTACGCCGCCGACACTGACCGCCTGATCACCGGCGCCCGCCTGGATCGTGCCTCGGCCAGGGATTTTCGCCAACGCACCGGCTCGGCAATGATGAGCCGCGCCAACCCCACCGCCGACGCCACCCGCGCAGACACCTTGCCCTCGGGCTTCGTGCGCTTTGAGCATGATCTTGCGGACACGCCCACTACCGTTTATGCGGGTCTGGGTCACGCTGAACGCTTCCCGGACTACTGGGAACTGTTCTCCCCCAACACCGGCGCGGCCGGCTCGGTGAATGCCTTCGACGGCGTTAAGCCGGAGAAGACCACCCAGCTGGATGTTGGCGCGCAATACAAAACCGCCAACCTTGACGCCTGGGCCTCGGCTTATGTCGGCCAGGTGCGCGACTTCATCCTGTTCGACTACCGGCCCGGGATGATGGGCACCACCTCCCAGGCGCGCAATGTCGACGCACGCATCATGGGCGGTGAACTGGGCGCGGCGTACAAGCTGACCACTCACTGGAAAGCCGATGCCAGCCTGGCCTACGCCTGGGGCAAGAACAGCAGCGACGGCAAAGCCCTGCCGCAGATGCCGCCGCTGGATGCGCGCCTGGGCCTGACCTACAGCCAGGACGATTGGAGTGCCGGCGCGTTGTGGCGCGTGGTCGCGGCGCAGAACCGCATCGACCCGAACAAGGGCAACGTGGTCGGCAAGGACTACGACACAAGCGGCGGTTTTGGCGTGTTCTCGCTCAATGCCGCGTACCGCATCAACAAGCACTTCAAGGTCAGCAGCGGGGTCGACAACCTGTTTGGCAAGGCATACGCCGAGCATTTGAACCTGGCGGGGAATGCCGGGTTCGGTTACCCGGCAAGCGACCCGCAGGCCATCAAGGAACCGGGGCGTACGCTCTGGACCAAGGTGGATATGAGCTTCTAACAGCATCGGGGGCAAGCCCCCTCCCACACTTGACGGGTTCCCAAATCCAACTATGTGAACCCAATCCAATGTGGGAGGGGGCTTGCCCCCGATAGCGGTGTAACCGACACAAAAAATCAAAAGCCTTGCGGAGCCCCTGATGAGCACACCAAAGATCTCCTTCTACAACCTGGCCTGGCGCTGGCACTTCTACGCCGGCCTCTTCGTCGCCCCCTTCATGGTGCTGCTGGCACTGACCGGCATCATCTACCTGTTCAAACCCCAGCTCGACCCGCTGATGTACGGCCACCTGCTCAGCGTTCCCGCCGCCGAACACGCGCTGAGCGCCGACGAGCAGTTGCAACGCGCCAGAGCCGCCTACCCCCAGGCTGCGATCAGCAAGTACCTGCCGCCTGCCAATGCAACCAGCAGCGCACAGTTTGTGATGCATATCCAGGGCCGCGAAATCAGCGTATTCGTCGACCCGTATCGCGGCACCGTCCTGGGTGAGCAGGACGCCAAATACAACCTGCAAGCCATCGCCCGCGCCCTGCACGGCGAGTTGATGATCGGCACCACCGGTGATCGCCTGATAGAGCTCGCCGCCGGCTGGGGCGTAATGCTGGTGGTGTCAGGCCTGTACCTGTGGTGGCCGCGCGGCAAGTCATCGGCCGGCGTATTGTGGCCCCGACTCAACCGCCGTGGCCGCGTGTTCTGGCGCGACCTGCACGCCGTCGCCGGTTTCTGGGGCGCAGCGTTTTTGCTGGTGATGCTGCTCAGCGGCATGACCTGGACGGGCTTCTGGGGCAAGCAATACGCCGCGCTGTGGAACACTTTTCCGGCGGCGATGTGGAACAACGTGCCGCAGTCCGACCAGCAGGCACGCGTGCTCAACACGGCCACCCAACAGACCGTGCCCTGGGCCCTGGAAAACACGCCGATGCCGATGTCCGGCGACCACGCCGAACACATGAACCACGGCGCCATGCATGCAGGCCCCGCCGCGCCGACCGTGCGCCTGCAACAGGTGGTCGACCTGGCCAATGCGCGCAAGGTCGAGCCCGGCTACAGCATCACCTTCCCCACCACCGCCACGGGGGTATTCACCGTCGCGGTGTTCGCCAACGACCCGCGCAATGACGCCACCCTGCATGTGGACCAGTACACCGGCAAGGTCCTGGCCGATGTGCGTTGGGAGCATTACAACCTGGTCGCACGCGCCACCGAGACCGGCGTGATGTTGCACGAAGGCAAGATGTTCGGCTGGATCAATCAACTGATCGTGCTGGTGATCTGCCTGATGATCCTGCTCAGTGCGGTGAGTGGCGTGGTGATCTGGTGGAAGCGTCGGCCACAGGGCGGGCTGGGTGTGCCGCCGCTGCGTCATGACGTGCCGAAGTGGAAAACCGCGATGGTGATCATGCTCGGGCTGGCGATCATTTTCCCGTTGGTGGGCGCATCGTTGATCCTGGTGTGGGCGCTGGATCGCCTGGTGCTGTCACGCTTTTTTGCCCAAGGTGAATCTGCCTCAGGTTAAGCATGAAACAGGCGAGATGCCCGACGCTGCGGGCTTGTGTAGCCTTGCGCGACTGTTGTCGCGCAGCCAATAAGTGTTAACTTATAACACTTTCTGCGTTATCGTTGCTCGCCGCGCCCTGCGGCGAGCCCCCCTTCAAGAAGCGATTGAATCGACCGATGAACAACTCTCTAGCGTGCGGCCTGTGCCTGCTCGCCCTGCATACCAACGCCCAGGCCATGACCCTGCCCGAGAGCGCCATCACGGCACCGGCAGTCGATAACGAACGTGTCGAGCTCAATACGCCGACTACCGCCGGTTCGCGCCTGAACCTGACGGCGCTGCAAACTCCCGGCAGCGTAGAAAGCCAGACCGGCGCGCAGATCCGAGCACGTGGCGACGCCAGCGTGCAGGACGCCATCTCCCGCGCCACCGGCATCACCCGCACCGGCACCCCGGGCGACGGTGGCACCTCGCTGCAAGCCCGTGGCTTTACCGGCCAAAGCTCGGTGATGCAACTGTATGACGGTAACCGCATGTACACCGGCATGGGCACCTCGACCTTCCCGGTGGACACCTGGGCAGTGGAACGGGTGGACGTGCTGCGTGGCCCGGTCTCGGTGCTGTACGGCGAAGGCGCTACCGGCGCGGTGGTCAACACGATCCCGAAAAAGCCTTTCACGGGCGCGATCGAAAACCGCATCCGCCTCGGCTACGGTTCCTACGACCGCCAGCAACAAGCCCTGGACAGCGGCGGCTCACTGACCGATACCCTGAGCTACCGCCTGAACCTCAACCGTCTGCGCAGCAACGGTTTCATCGACCGTGGCGACGCCAGCAGCGACTTCATCAGCGGCGCCCTGCGCTGGCAGGCGGCCGACAACCTGAGCTTCACCCTGGCCAGTGACTACGGCGACCAGCGCCCACAAAACTACTTCGGCACGCCCCTGATCAACGGCCAGTTGCACAAGGGCCTGCGCGACAAGAACTACAACGTCAGCAACGACACCCAGCACTACAACGACCAGTGGACACGCCTGACCAGCGAGTGGCAACCGAGCGATAACGTCAGCGCCACCAACGAGCTGTACTACCTGAAAAACCAGCGTCGCTGGCAGAACGCCGAGAACTACAACTTCACCAACGGCCAACTGACCCGCAGCGGCAACTTCGGGATCAAGCACGATCAGGAACAGGTGGGCGACCGCCAGACCTTCACCTTCAAGCACACCCTGTTCGGCCTCGACAGCCAGACCGTGGCAGGCGTGGAATACAACCGCATCCGCTTCCGCCTGGCGAGCAACACGCCGTTTAATGACGTGGCGCAAACCGGCCAACCCGTCGACCTGTATCACCCGGCGCCTGCGCCATTTGCCAGCCAGGACCCGTTCAAACCGGTGTTCGCCACCACCACCAGGACGGTGGCCGGCTTCGCGGAAAACCGCCTGCAACTCACGGATAAACTCGCGCTGGTCACCGGCGTCCGCCGCGACTACGCGCACATCGACCGCGACGATCTGCGCACCGGTGGCCAATCCGACAAAACCCTCACCGGCAATAACTGGAAAGCCGGCCTGGTCTACGCGATCACCCCGCAGACTTCGGTCTACGGCCAGTACGCCACCAGCACCGACGGCGTCGGCGGGCTGATTTCCCTGAGCCCGAGCCAGCAGCAGTTCGACCTGTCCAGCGCCAGGCAGACCGAGGTCGGTATCAAGCAAGCATTCTGGGACGCACGGGGTGAATGGACCCTGGCGGCCTACCACATCGTCAAGGATAAGCTGCTGACGGACGTGCCGGGCGTCCCGGGGTTCAAACAGCAAGTCGGCCAACAATCTTCCAACGGCCTGGAGGCCAGCCTCGACCTGCAACTGCCTCACGCCTGGCAGTTGCAAGCCAACGCCGCCATCGTGCGAGCGCAGTATGACGACTTCAAACAGGACGTCGGCGGCGTGCAGGTGTCGCGCGACGGCAACCGCCCAGTGGACGTGCCGCGCCGCACCGCCAACCTGTGGCTGAGCAAGGCCGTGACCGACAACGTGCGTGCCGGTGCCGGTGTGCGTTATGTAGATGCACGGTATGCCGACATGGCCAACCAGAACGAGGTGCCGAGCTACACCGTGGTCGATGCAACGCTGTCGTGGAACGCCATGCGCAACACCACACTGGGCCTGCAACTCAACAACCTGTTCGATCGCACTTACGCAGTCAGCCAGTACAACGATGGGCAGCAGTGGATTCTGGGTGTACCTCGTTCCATGTTCATTACTGCCGACTACACCTTTTAATGACCTCGCTCACCCTCACCGACCTGGCCTGGACTCCACCCGGCCACGACCACTGCCTTCACCGGTTCCAACTGCGTGACGCCGGCCTGCAGGTCGCTGCCGGGGAGTTTGTCGGCCTGATCGGGCCTAACGGCAGCGGCAAGACCAGCCTGTTGCGTTGCGCCTATCGATTCACCCGGCCGGAGCGCGGCGAGGTAATGCTTGAGCACCAGAACGTCTGGAAGCAAAGCGCCAAGTGGTGTGCGCGACGCATCGCGGTGGTGCTGCAGGAATTCCCCGACGCGTTCGGCTTGCGCGTGGATGAAGTGGTCGCCATGGGCCGCACGCCCCACAAGGGTTTGTTCGACAGCGACACCCAGCACGACCAGCAACTGATCCGCAACGCACTGCAGTCGGTGGGGATGCAGGGTTTCGCAGACCATGCGTTCGCCACCCTCTCGGGCGGTGAAAAGCAGCGCGTCATCCTGGCTCGCGCCCTGGCCCAGCAACCGCAACTGCTGATCCTCGATGAGCCGACCAACCACCTCGACCCGCGCTATCAGCTGGAGCTGTTAAGGCTGGTCAAGCAGTTGAACATCGGCACCCTGGCGAGCATCCACGACCTGAACCTGGCCGCCGCGTTCTGTGATCGCCTGTACGTGATCCATCATGGGCGCATCGTCGCCAGCGGTACGCCCCATGAAGTGCTGACCGCCGCGTTGCTGCGCGACGTGTTTGGCGTCCAAGCCCTGATCGACACCCATCCCTTGTCCGGCTACCCCCGAATCACCTGGATAACCCAACCATGATCCTGCGCGCCCTGCTGTCTCTCGCCCTGATGTTCGCCACTGCCCAAGCGCTCGCCGAAGCCACCCACTACCCGCTGACCATCAAGAGCTGCAACCGCGACGTGACCTTCCAGCAAGCCCCGCAACACGCGGTCAGCCACGACATCAACATGACCCAGATGATGCTCGCCCTGGGCCTCAAGCCACACATGGCCGGCTACAGCGGCGTGACGGGCTGGAAGTCAGTGCCGCCGGACATGGCCGCGATCCTCGACGGCCTGCCGGAGCTGGCGAGCAAGTACCCATCAGTGGAAACCTTGCTCAATGCCAACGTGGATTTCTTCTTCGCCGGTTGGGACTACGGCATGCGCGTGGGCGGCGACCTCACGCCGCACACCCTGCAACCCTTGGGTATCAACGTGTATGAGCTGACCGAGTCGTGTGCGTTCGTGATGAAGCGCCCCGCTGCCACACTCGAAGACACCTATAACGACCTGCGCAACCTGGGCAGGATCTTCGACGTACAAGACCGTGCCAACGCGCTGATCGCCCAGATGCAGGCGCAAGTGACCGAGGTACAAAAAGACCTGCCCGCCGACAAGCCACGGGTGTTTCTTTACGACAGCGGCGAAGACCGCGCCATGACGTCAGGACGCCTGGGCATGCCACACGCGTTAATCGACGCCGCTGGCGGGCGCAATATCCTCGACAACGTCGACGCCAGCTGGACCCGGGTCAACTGGGAAACCGTGGTGGAACGCAACCCGCAGGTGATCGTGATCGTCGACTACAGCGAAATCACGGCCAAACAGAAAGAGCAATTTCTGCTCGATAACCCGGCCCTGCAATCGGTGGACGCCATCAGGAAACAGCGCTTTATCGTGATCCCGTACGTGCAGGCCACGCCGGGTATCGACAACGTGCTGGCGGTGCAAGCCCTGGCCAAGGGGTTCCACGGCGAATGATCGACCGTCGCTACGCCTTGCTGCTGAGTGCCCTGGGCGCGTTTTTGCTGATCTCCTGCGTGATCTCGCTGGGGTTCGGCTCGGCGCGGGTGCCCGTGGACGTGGTGTGGCGGATCCTGCTGCACAAGACGTGCGGCATCGGTGAAGTGGATTGGAGCGCGGGCCAGGAACATATCGTCTGGCTGATCCGCGTGCCGCGCATGCTGCTCGGCGCCTTGGTGGGCGCCGGGCTGGCGTTGATCGGCGCGGTGTTGCAGGCCGTGACGCGTAACCCGTTGGCCGATCCACATTTGCTCGGCGTGACCTCCGGCGCCACCCTCGGTGCGGTGATCGTGGTGCTGCATGTGGGCGAAGTCATCGGCCTGCTGACCCTGCCCATTGCGGCCTTTATCGGTGCGCTGCTGAGCATGCTGGTGGTGCTCGCCGTGGCCAGTCGCAATGGCCGCCTGGAAAGTGATCGCCTGCTGCTGTGCGGCGTGGCGGTGTCATTCGTGATGATGGCAGTGGCCAACCTGCTGCTGTTCATGGGCGACCACCGCGCCGCCTCAGCAGTGATGTTCTGGATGCTCGGCGGCCTGGGCCTGGCGCGCTGGGAACTGCTGGCGATTCCCGCCGCCACCGTGGTGCTTGGGTTGGCCCTGCTATCGGGCATGGCGCGCCCGCTCAATGCCCTGATGGCCGGCGAACAGACCGCCGTGACCCTGGGCCTGAACGCACGCAACGTGCGGCTCAAGGTGTTTTTGATCGCGTCGCTGATGACCGGCGTGCTGGTGTCGATCAGCGGCTCCATCGGCTTTGTCGGCCTGATGGTGCCGCACATCGCCCGGCGCCTGGTAGGCGCCGAGCACCGGCGCTTGCTGCCGGTGTGCGTGCTGCTGGGCAGTGTGTTCCTGGTATGGGTCGACGTCGCGGCACGCACGCTGATCGCCCCTGAAGACCTGCCGATTGGCGTGGCGACGGCAGCGATTGGCGGGCTGTTTTTTATCGGCTTGATGCGCAGGCGCTGAGCGCGCCCCGTTGTAGCGCACAGCCACGCACCGACACTTGCGCCTGCCATTTCCTGGTGCGTCACGCTTGCAAAAACGCGGGCAAACCAAGCATTTCATGGGGTTTGGCGACTCGGCACAGCGCTTGCAATCTCCTGCTCAACTTGTCCTTCACACCCTTGTTGAGTTCACGGAGATCGCACTATGAAGCGTCGCAGTTTGATCAAGGCATTCACCCTGTCGGCATCCATTGCGGCCATGGGCTTGACCTGGACCGTCCAGGCCGCCGAGACCATCAAGGTCGGCATCCTGCACTCATTGTCCGGGACCATGGCGATCTCCGAAACCTCGCTTAAAGACATGGCGCTGATGACCATCGACGAGATCAACGCCAAGGGCGGTGTGAACGGCAAGATGCTTGAGCCGGTGGTGGTGGACCCGGCGTCCAACTGGCCGCTGTTCGCGGAAAAAGGCCGGCAGTTGCTGACCCAGGACAAGGTCGCCGTGGTGTTCGGCTGCTGGACCTCGGTGTCGCGTAAATCCGTACTGCCGGTGTTCGAAGAACTCAATGGCTTGCTGTTCTACCCGGTGCAATACGAAGGCGAGGAAATGTCGCCGAACGTGTTCTATACCGGTGCGGCGCCCAACCAGCAGGCGATCCCGGCGGTGGAATATTTGATGAGCGAGGAAGGCGGCAGCGCCAAGCGTTTCTTCCTGCTCGGCACCGACTACGTGTACCCGCGCACCACCAACAAGATCCTGCGCTCGTTCCTGCATGCCAAAGGCGTGGCGGACAAGGATATCGAAGAGGTCTACACCCCGTTCGGCCACAGCGATTACCAGACCATCGTCGCCAACATCAAGAAGTTCTCCGCCGGCGGCAAGACCGCAGTGATTTCCACCGTGAATGGCGACTCCAATGTGCCGTTCTACAAGGAACTGGCCAACCAGGGCCTGAAGGCAACCGATGTACCGGTGGTGGCATTCTCCGTGGGTGAAGAAGAACTGCGCGGCATCGACACCAAGCCGCTGGTGGGCAACCTGGCGGCGTGGAACTACTTCCAGTCGGTGGAGAACCCGGTGAACCAGAAATTCGTCGCCGACTGGAAAGCCTACGCCAAGAAACACAACCTGCCGGGCGCGGACAAAGCCGTGACCAACGACCCGATGGAAGCCACCTATGTGGGCATCCATATGTGGGCCCAGGCGGCGGAGAAAGCCAAGTCCACCGACGTCGACAAAGTGCGTGAAGCCCTGGCCGGCCAGACCTTCGCCGCGCCGTCGGGCTTCACCCTGACCATGGACAAGACCAACCACCACCTGCACAAGCCGGTGATGATCGGCGAGATCCAGGCCGACGGGCAGTTCTCGGTGGTGTGGCAGACCGAAGCGCCGATTCGGGCGCAGCCGTGGAGCCCGTACATTCCGGGCAATGACAAAAAACCAGACTACGCCGTGAAGAGCAACTGAAGCCCCACCACAGGCTAAAAATGTGGGAGGGGGCTTGCCCCCGATAGCGGAGTGTCAGACCTATATTCATCAACTGACACATTGCAATCGGGGGCAAGCCCCCTCCCACACTGTCCCCGCATGATCAGGACATTGTGTATGCCCACTGCCCTCCAACGCTGCTTCCTGGCATTGCTGCTGTTGCTGCCTTTGGCCGCACACGCCAGCGACGCCGACGACTTCCTTGCCGCCAACCCGGTGCAGCAAGCCAAACTCCTTCAAGCGTGGGCCGCCAACCCCGACCCTGCGCGCATCGAGCTGGTGGACGCCCTGCAGCAAGGCCAGCTCACGTTCAACGGCGAAACCAAAACCCTGCGCCTGAACAACCGTCTGCGCGGCCTGATCGACAATGTACAAGCCAGCCAGCAATTGCTCGCCGCCGACCCCAAGGTGCGCTTGAGTGCTGCGCGTACCCTTCAAAGAAGCGCAGTGCCTGCGCAACTGAAATTCCTCGACCAGCAGGTCGCCGCCGAAACCGATGAGGAGGTGCACAGCGCCCTCAGC
>NZ_CVTX01000047.1:0-16049 GCF_900005715.1 Pseudomonas sp. 34 E 7 | reverse complement strand
ACAGGCCGTATTCGGTGTCGTCACCCAGCCAGCGCAAGGCCGCGCCGAACTGGCCGGAGTCGCGCGCATCACGGTCCGCGGCGCGCTGCACCACCACGCCTTCGCGGGTCACCACAAAACCTTGGCCGCGTGCCGCCGCGATGGGTTGCAGCGGTGCAATCCCCGGGCTGCCCACCGTGTAGTTACCGGTGCAGCCATCCGCCGCGACGTCACCGCCAAAGAAGGTGCCGCAGTTGTCCAGTACCGTCTGGTCCCATTCCAGTTGGTAGAAACCTTCCACGGTCAGCTGATTGGTCAGGCTCTGGGAGGCAAACAGCATGTTCACCGGGATCAAGCCTTCCTTGATCTCTGCGCCTGGGCGACGGAACGCCGACACGTCGATCGGGTTGATGCTGTTGATGGAGTTGCCGATGAAGGTACTTTCGCCCCAACTGACCACCTGCTTGCCGGCGCGCACGGTGCCGGGCAGGTCGCCCAGGGAATAGTTGTGGTAGACGAACGCGTCGAGGATCTGCGCGCCGCTGGATTTGGCGCCTTCCTTGCGGTTGTGGTCGCTGATCGGCTTGAACTCGCGGTCTTCGTCCTTGAGCTCGAAGTCGTACCAGTACTTGCCGCGCACGAACACACCGGTGTCGCCGTATTTGAGTTCAAGGTCGTGCAGGCCCTTGAAGATTTTGGAGAAGGTTTCGCCCTTCTTGAAGTTCAGACGCCCGTCATCCCCGGTGGACGCCTGGCCCGTGCCGCCATTGACCGTGCCGACCAGGCTTCGGTCGGCATCTCGCATGCCCCAGCTCGCACCGACCGACAGCGAGGAATCGAATTGCCCTTCGATCTCGCCAATGTTGAACGAAACAGCCTGTGCCTGGGCACAGCAGCCCACGGCAACCGCAGCGGCCAGCGCCTGTGGCGTGAAGATGGCGCGCATTGTTATTTTTGTCATGCGTCTTCCCCGGTGAGTGACAGAAGGCCCCACCCTACTGCCGCCCATGAAGAGCGATAAGCGCACCAAGGAGGTATTCGTGTTGTCGCTCGAAAGGATGACGAGCCGCGCCGGCAGGGGTTTCGGCGCGGGTCATGGATTGGATGGATGGTGGCTTATCAGAGGAATCGATGGCGAGCGCGTAATTGTTGCTGTTTTGGTAACAGTCCTTGTCCTGAACTGCTATTACTCATTCTGTTACAACCGATTATTCTTACCTCGCTTTCAGGGCAAACGGCCCGCTCCCGAGTTGGGGAGAAAAGCTTGAATCCAACGGATTGTCACTCTTTTTCAATCTGTTACCCGTGTTCACTGACGTTGATTTATCGCTCCTTGATCCAACGTCTTACTTCGGCCGCTGCCTGTGCAGCGGCCTTTTTTATGCCTGGAATAAAAACGGGGCGCTGTCGGCGCCCCGTGGGATTCACTGATTTTATGGCAACGATCAGAGGCTGAACTTCTGCAAGTTGGCCATCATCTCTTTCAACGCCTCGATGTTGTCGCTGGGGTGCGCAGCCCCTTCGAAGTCGCAGATTTGCTGCCAGTGTGCCGCCACGTCATCCGGCGAAAAACCCGCTTCGGGATCGAAACCCACGCCCAGGCTGCGCTCCCAACGGGTCTTGCCGATCCAGCCGCCGCCGACCTCGAACAGGCCCGAGGTTTCCTGGCAGGCTTCGCTGCCCAGGTACACCACCAACGGGCTGACCAGTTCCGGCTTGAGGCGCTCGAACACCTGCGGCGGGATCAGCCCTTCGGTCATGCGCGTGCCGCCGGTGGGGGCAATTGCGTTGACCAGGATGTTGTGCTTGCGCCCTTCTAGCGCCAGGGTTCGGGTCAAGCCATACAGGCCGAGCTTGGCCATGCCGTAGTTGGACTGGCCGAAGTTGCCGTAGATGCCCGAGGTGGACGCGGTGAAGATCACCCGGCCATAACCCTGCTCGCGCAGATGCGGCCAGGCGGCGCGCGTGACTTTGTAGGCGCCTTCGACATGCACCCGGTAAACCAGGTCCCAATCGCTGTCGTCCATTTTGTGGAAGGTCTTGTCACGCAGGATGCCGGCGTTGTTCACCACCACATCGATACGGCCGAACGCGTCCAACGCGTTCTGCACGATTTTGTCGCCGTCGGTGACGGAATCATGGTTGGCTTGGGCAGTGCCGCCGGCTTCGCGGATTTCAGCCACCACGCGGTCGGCGGCCGAGGCATTGGCGCCTTCGCCCTGGGTCGAACCACCGAGATCATTGACCAGCACCTTGGCGCCGTGGCGGGCGAACAGCAGCGCATGGGCCCGGCCCAATCCGCCGCCGGCACCGGTGACGATCACGACCTTATCCTGCAACTGCACTGACTGATTCATACCCAACTCCTGTGGCGACAATGGCAATGGCAAGAGTGTCGGGCACAGCGCCTTTGGTCACAATAAATACGGCCGGCGCTGAATGGTGCTCGATAAGGCAGCGGGATGATGCCTTGGGGCAGGTGCCAGGCTCAGGAACAAGCCGCACGCACCGACTGCTGGCCAATATGCTCACGGAACGCCTGGTAATGCCTGAGCACCTGGACCGGCGCCTCGATCTGCGGGTAATGGCCGATGCCGGCCAGCAATACCGTATCGGCATGCGGCACCAGTTGGTGGTAGCGCTCCACCATGTGCGCGCCGGAAATGGGATCGACCTCACCGTCGATGACGCGCAACGGCACGTCGTAGCGTTGCATCGCTGCCACCCAGCGATCGCGCAGGCGACGGCGCTGAGGGATATAGCCGATCAGCTTGTGCAGGATGCGCGTGCCATCATTGCGTTCAATCAGGCTCCAGAAATCATCCAGGGCGCTTTCGCTTGGCCGCGTCCGTGGGCCAAAGATCTGGTTGAAACTGTTGGCCAGGCCGCCTCTTCCCGAGGCTCGGCCAATCATCCAGCCCAAGGGGCTGAGCAACAATTTCTGCACCAAGGTTGCACGGTGGGTTTCAGGGAACAGCCCACCGTTGAGAAACACACAACTGGCCATCTGGAACCGGCCTTCATAATGCCGGGCCAGCAGTTCCTGGGCCACGCTGTCGCCATAGTCATGGGCCAACACGTGCACCGGTTTCGTCACCCCCAGGTGCTCGAGCAGCGCCTGTTGCAAGTCCGCTTGCTCCAGCAGGCAATAACCATGATCCAGCGGTTTGGCCGAGTCGCCAAAGCCGAGCATGTCGCAGGCAATCACCAGATTGCGCTGGGCCAGGGGCTGCCACAGGTAATGCCAATCCCAACTGGCCGTGGGAAAGCCATGAAGCAGCAGCAGCGGTTCGCCCTGCCCGGCCACCCAATAACGAATGGACTGGCCGCGAAAGACGAAGTCCTGGCCGCGCTTGCGCCAGACGCTGAGCGGAATTTCTGCAAGTGGCATCAGCTTTTATACCCGAGGTCCTGGTGATCCAATCTGCGCAGCAGCGCCGCCCAGGCCAGTGCTGCGCTCATACCTTGGGCACTTTTTGTGACAGCTGCCACCATCGCCTTTGACGATGAAACCGGGGCTAGACTCACGATGTTGACCTCCTTGGCGCACTTATTATTATTTTTTAAGTGATGGGCCAGTCTAGTCAGACGCCCTGGCTTGCGGAGTTGCCTTCGCAGCCAGCTTGATGACTGAGCGAGTCAGCCAAGAGAATAGTACAAATCGGTGTCAGAGAAGCGCCGTCAATAAACACACGCCGACCAGTGCGCCCCCAGACGACGCGCCCGTTTGCTACGGCTGCAGGGCAGTCACAAACTCGGCCAGCCACGGCTCGGCGTCGCTCTCCGGGGTCACACTTTCGCTGGCATCCAGGCGCAGCATCGGCAGCACTTCGCGTACGCCCAACTCGCCGAACAATTCGCGCAGTTGCTCGCCGCCGCCGCAGAAGGTGTCGCCGTAGCTGGCGTCGCCCAGGCCAATGACCGCACCGGGCAGGCCGCGCCAGGCAGCAGGCAGTTGGTCGCGAATACTCGAATACAGCGGCTGCAGGTTGTCGGGTAATTCGCCCATGCCGGTGGTCGATGTGACCGCCAGGAACGCCTCGGGGGCAAAAGCCTGCACCTGCGCCAGCGTGGCGCGCGGATCGTGCCAGGCTTCAAAACCCGCTGCGTTGAGGATGTCCCGGGCGTGGCGGGCGACTTCTTCTGCCGTACCGTAGACCGAGCCGGAAAGGATGGCGACTTTCATCAATCTGATCCTGTCATTGAACGAAAGCGTAGGATATTAGCAGCTGCACCAGGGTTTCAGTGCCTGCCGTGCAACATTCAGAATTTGCCATAAACTTGCACCATCGGAACACGCCATGGAACGCTCAATGATTAACCCCAAGTTGCTGCAGATGGTTGTCAACGCGTCCAACGACGGCATCGTCGTTGCCGAACGCGAGGGCGACGAGAAGCCGCTGATCTACGTCAACCCCGCGTTCGAACGTCTGACCGGCTATACCCTGGACGAGATTCTCTATCAGGACTGCCGTTTCCTGCAGTCGGGCGATCGCGACCAGCCGGCCCTGATGGCGATCCGCGAGGCGCTCGACAGTGGCGGCGCCTGCCGCGAGATCGTGCGCAACTACCGCAAGGACGGCACGCACTTCTGGAACGAACTCTCGGTATCCACGGTGTACAACGCGGCCGACCAGCAGACGTATTTCGTCGGCGTGCAAAAAGACGTCACCACCCAGGTCAAGGCACAGCAACGCGTGGCTCAGCTTGAAGCCCAGGTAGCCGAGCTTAAAGCCGAGCTGGCGGCGCTCAAGTCAACGAGCGGCGTTAACAAGCTGTAAAAAGTGCGTTCTTTAGAGCGATAATGGCCTTTTAATGCCCAACCGTTGAGCTATATCAATGCGCCGCGATGCTCTATTGACTCAGGACGAGCTGGATTTTATCCAGAACATGCAGCACAACCCGCAGCTCAACCTGCGGGACGCAGGGTCGAGCCTGACGGTCAATGGCGGTGCACAGATTCGCGATCTGCTGACCCGGCTGGCCGCTCATGATCAAGTCACCCTCCAGGCGCAGTTCGACAATCAGCAACTGACCTTCCCTCTGCATCTGGTTGAGGATGAATTTCATGCAGTGCATCTTCGGTTGGGCGTGCCGAGTATTTTTGAAGACGGGCCGATGGTTCGCCCATGGCGCCTGGCCCTTGAAGAGCCGGTGGCCCTGGAGAACAGCAAGGGCTACGCCAGCGCCCTCTGGGTGCATGAAGTGTCATTCAAAGGTGTGCTGGTAGAAGGACGTGGCCGAGCCAGACCGCCGAAAACCTTCTCGTTGTGGTTCAGCCCGTCCGGTTACGAACGCATTGCGCTGCGCGGTACGCTGGAGCGGGAAACCGCCCGGGGATTGTTCGCCTACCGCCTGAATCAGAGTGACGCGGATGAAATCGAGCGCCTGCGCCAGTTCATCCTGCACCAGCATCGTCTGGTGCATCCGCAGGTACATGCCTGAGATCAGGTATCCGGGCCGCCACTGAGAAACTGCTGCAGACGCTGCTGCATCTGGCGCCCTTCGCTGCCCAGGCCACCGATGGAAGTACCGGTCAGATCGGCCTGCAACAGGTCCGATGCAGCACCTGCCAGAAACAGCGGGCAGTTGAGGGTCAATGCCAGCCGGTTCAAGCGCGCTTCCAAGTCCTGCTTGTGTGAGTGGTTGGAGAAAATGACCATCGCCTGGGGGCGGATCTTTTCACAGACCAGGGTCAACTCCTCGACCGGCTGACCCAGGCCCAGCACCTTCACGGTCAAATCCTCCCCGCTCATCAGCAGCGCCGCCACCAAAAGCTCCAGTTTTCGGCACTCACCCGGCATGGCGCTGAGTAACACGCGGGGCGCCGCCGATGCGCTGGCTATCTGTAGGCGCAGGAGCGTCTGCACGCGCAGGAACGCGTCGAAAAACAGCCACTCGCTGGCCTGGCCGAAACCGCCCTGACGGCGCAGCAAGTCGTTCCACAGCGGCATCAGGATGTCCTGGAACGCGACGTTCAAGGGATAGGTCGAGAAAATCTGGCCGTACACGCTTTCCAACTGGCGATCATCGAAAGCACTGATGGCTTGCAGCAGCCGAGCCCGCCACTGCGGCCATTCGCTGTCTGCAGCCGCGTCGCGCTCGGCACGCAGCGCGTCGGCCTGTTGAGCGTCACGGGCCAGAAGTTTGCCTACCTTGCTCACCGCGACGCCACGCTCAGTCCACTCGATAATACGATTGACCGTCTCGATATCGACCCTGGAGTAGAGACGGTGCCCGCTTTCGGTGCGCACGGGACGGATCAGCCCGTAGCGCCGCTCCCACGCTCGCAGAGTGACCGGATTGACGCCTGTCAATCTTGCCACTTCCCGAATGGGGAACAGGTGCTCCGAATCAATCGGTTCCAGCTGCAAAGTGTTATCAATCGGTGCAGTAATCACGTTATTTCTGACAAAAGCCACCAGGAATGGAACCTCATTTAACGCATTTAAACCTGTCTTTTTCAAGGGCGCTGGACTTCGGACCAATGTCACTGGCGTATTTTCTCAAAACAGGAATAATCCTTGCCTGTTTTTTCAGCGCAGTGGCAATACCCGCCGCTGCGCTCGTGCGCCGCCTACCCGGTCAAGCGCACCCGTTTATCTGGAGATACACAATGTCTACCTCCCCCGTCACCTTGATGGTTGCGCGCCGTGTGGCCAAAGGTCGCTACGAAGAACTGATGG
Organism: Pseudomonas sp. 34 E 7; assembly: GCF_900005715.1. Lineage (NCBI taxonomy): Bacteria > Pseudomonadati > Pseudomonadota > Gammaproteobacteria > Pseudomonadales > Pseudomonadaceae > Pseudomonas > Pseudomonas sp. 34 E 7. The sequence continues at coordinate 9,384 of NZ_CVTX01000047.1, read as the reverse complement.
CCTGGCTGCGCGAAGGCGAGCAATTGGCCACCGACTTTCCCGGGTACCTGGGCTCCGGCGTGCTCGCACCGCCACCCCATGATGATGAATTCCAGATCATCTTCCGCTTCGCCGATGAAAAGACCCTGCATGCCTGGGAGTTTTCCGCGTCGCGCAGTGCCTGGCTGAGCCGTGGCAGCGAGCTGTTCGCCAACCCGTCCGAACATCGCGTGAGCGGCATCGATGGCTGGTTCGGTGCCGTGGGCGCGCGCCCGCCGCGCTGGAAACAGGCAGTGGCGATCTGGCTGGCGTTTTTTCCGGTGTCGCTGTTGTTCAACTTCGGCCTGGGCCCCTTGCTCGGCGAGCTGGACCTGTTCAGCCGGGTGCTGGTCAGCACCTTGGCGCTCACACCGCTGATGGTTTACTTCTTTATCCCGTTATCGACTCATCTGCTGGCGCACTGGCTGCATCCGACGCCGTCCCGCAAGACCGGCGAAGCCGCCGCCTGAGTACAGGGGAGACGGGTCGCTGGTATAGTTCGCATCTGCCAGCGACGCGAGCCTCCCATGACTGCAACAAACGCCCCGATCCTGATCACCGGTGCCGGCCAGCGTGTCGGCCTGTATTGCGCCGAGCGCCTGCTGGACGAAGGGCACCCGGTGATGTTCAGCTACCGCAGCGAACGTCCAGGTGTGCAGCAACTGCGCGAACGCGGCGCGGTCGGGCTGTTTGCGGACTTTTCCAGCGAAGCGGGAATCCTGGCGTTCATCGCTGAGCTGAAGACACACACCGATGCGCTGCGCGCGATCATCCACAATGCCTCGGCCTGGGTCGCAGAGACCCCGGGCGACGAAAGCCGCGCCTTTATCGACATGTTCAGCGTGCACATGCTTGCGCCGTACCTGATCAACCTGCATTGTTCACCTCTGCTGCAACGCTCGACACCCGCCGACATCGTCCATATCAGCGACGATGCAGTGCGCAAGGGCAGCCGTCAGCACATCGCCTATTGCGCCACCAAGGCCGGGCTCGACAGCCTCACGCTGTCGTTTGCCGCGCAGTTCGCGCCGTTGATCAAGGTCAACGGCATCGCGCCGGCCATGGTGATGTTCAATGAAGGCGACGACGCGGCCTATCGCGACAGGGTCCTGGCCAAGTCGGCACTGGGCATCGAGCCCGGGCCGCAAGTGATCTACCAGAGTGTGCGTTACCTGCTGGACAACCCCTATGTCACCGGGACCACCCTGACCGTCAACGGCGGGCGGCACATCAAGTAAGCCGTTTGTGAGGATGTTGTATGACTTTGTCCCTGCCCCACCATTACCGCGAGATCCTCAAGGGCCTGGGTGAAGACCCCGAGCGCGAAGGCCTGCTCGATACGCCCAAGCGCGCCGCCAAGGCGATGCAGTATCTGTGTCATGGCTATGAGCAGAACCTGCAGGAAATCGTCAACGGCGCCTTGTTCGCCTCTGACAATGACGAGATGGTGATCCTCAAGGACATCGAGTTGTACTCGCTGTGCGAGCATCACCTGCTGCCCTTTATCGGCAAGGCCCACGTGGCCTATATTCCGACCGGCAAGGTGCTGGGCCTGTCGAAGCTGGCGCGCATCGTCGACATGTTCGCCCGGCGCCTGCAGATCCAGGAAAACCTCACCCGGCAGATCGCCGATGCCATCCAGGACGTGACCCAGGCCGCCGGCGTGGCGGTGGTGATCGAGGCCAGGCACATGTGCATGATGATGCGCGGCGTGGAAAAACAGAATTCAACCATGAACACCTCAGTGATGCTCGGCGCCTTCCGCGAGTCGAACACCACGCGCATGGAGTTCCTGCAACTGATTGGACGGAGCAAGTAGCAATGCCACAACTTCAACCAGGCATGGCGCGCATCCGGGTCAAGGACCTGCGCCTGCGCACCTTTATCGGTATCAACGAGGACGAAATCCTCAACAAGCAGGATGTGCTGATCAACCTCACCATCCTGTATGCCGCCCAGGAAGCCGTGCGCGATAATGACATCGACCATGCCTTGAACTACCGCACCATCACCAAGGCGATCATCGCCCACGTCGAAGGCAACCGTTTTGCCCTGCTCGAGCGCCTGACCCAGGAGCTGCTGGACCTGGTGATGAGTAACCCATCGGTGCTGTACGCCGAAGTCGAAGTGGACAAGCCCCATGCGCTGCGCTTTGCCGAGTCGGTTTCGATTACTCTGGCGGCCAGCCGCTGATACTCAAGTGAGCCCTATGAACGACCAACAACGCCTCGAACTCGAAGCCGCCGCCTTCCGTCGGCTGGTAGCCCACCTGGACAGCCGCAAGGATGTACAGAACATCGACCTGATGAACCTGGCCGGCTTCTGCCGCAACTGCCTGTCCAAGTGGTACAAGGCCGAGGCCGATGAGCGCCGGATCGAGCTGAGCCTCGATGACGCCCGTGAAGTGGTGTACGGCATGCCGTACGCGCAGTGGAAAGCCCAATACCAGCAAGAAGCCAGCGCCGACCAACAGGCGGCGTTCGCCAAAGGAAAACCCCATGACTGACCTGAACACCCTGCGCGCCAGCCTCAACAGCGGCGAACACGCTTTTGCCGACACCCTGGCCTTTGTTGCCGCAAATTACGACTACCAGCCGCAAGCCTTCACCAACGGCGAGGTGGAAAATGCCGCCGGCCAGAACGAAGGTTCGTGCAAGACCCTGGGGTTGACGTTGCTGGAGGGGTTGAGCGATCAGGAAGCGCTGCTGGCGTTTGGCGAGCATTACCGTTCGGTGGTCGCGACGCCTGAAGGCACTGACCACGGAAATATCCGCGCATTGATCGCCCATGGTCTGGCCGGTGTGAAATTCAGCGCACAGCCGCTGACCCGCAAATCCTGAGTCATACACAAATCAAAATGTGGGAGGGGGCTTGCCCCCGATGGCAGTGTGTCAGTCAGTACATCTGATACTGAAACACCGCAATCGGGGGCAAGCCCCCTCCCACATTTGTTTTGCAGCGTCGCTTAGTTCGCGCAAGAGCCTGGGGTTGGCGTTGCTGGAAGGGTTGCTGGTGTTTGGCGAGCATTACCGTTCAGTGGTGGCAACGCCTGAAGGCAGTGACCACGGAAATATCCGCGCAGTACATCTGATACTGAAACACCGCAATCGGGGGCAAGCCCCCCTCCCACATTTGTTTTGCAGCGTCGCTTAGTTCGCGCAAGAACCTGGGGTTGGCGTTGCTGGAAGCGCTGCTGGCGTTTGGCGAGCATTACCGTTCGGTGGTCGCGACGCCTGAAGGCACTGACCACGGGAACATCCGCGCATTGATCGCCCATGGTCTGGCCGGTGTGAAATTCAGCGCACAGCCGCTGACCCGCAAATCCTGAGTCATACGCGGAACAAAATGTGGGAGGGGGCTTGCCCCCGATGGCAGTGTGTCAGTCAAAGATCCTCTAACTGAACCACCGCAATCGGGGGCAAGCCCCCTCCCACATTTTTTTTGCAGTGTTGCTTAGAACGAAGCGTCTTTCAAACCATCGAGGTAACGCTCGGCATCCAGGGCCGCCATGCAGCCGGCGCCGGCCGAGGTGATGGCCTGGCGGTACACGTGGTCCGCCACGTCACCGGCAGCGAAGATGCCTTCGATGTTGGTGGCCGTTGCGTTGCCTTCACGGCCGCCCTGCACCACCAGGTAACCGTCTTTGGCTTCCAGCACGCCTTCGAACAACGAGGTGTTCGGGGTGTGGCCGATGGCGATGAATACGCCGTCGACTGTCAACTCGTCGAAGCTGCCGTCGTTGTTCTTCAGACGGGCGCCGGTCACGCCCATATTGTCACCCAGGACTTCGTCCAGCGTGGCGTTGAGCTTGAGGATGATCTTGCCTTCAGCAACGCGGGCGTGCAGCTTGTCGATCAGAATCTTCTCGGCGCGGAAGGTTTCGCGGCGATGCACCAGGGTCACGGTGCTGGCGATGTTGGCCAGGTACAGCGCCTCTTCCACGGCGGTGTTGCCGCCACCGACCACAGCCACCGGCTTGTTGCGATAGAAGAAACCGTCGCACGTCGCGCAGGCGGAAACGCCCTTGCCCATGAACGCCTCTTCCGAAGGCAGCCCGAGGTAACGGGCGCTGGCGCCGGTGGCGATGATCAATGCGTCACAGGTATACACGCCGCTGTCGCCGGTCAGGCTGTAAGGCTTCTTGGAGAAGTCGACCTTGTTGATGTGGTCGAACACGATCTCGGTTTCAAAGCGCTCGGCGTGTTCTTTCATACGCTCCATCAGCACCGGGCCGGTCAGGCCATGGACATCGCCCGGCCAGTTGTCGACTTCAGTGGTGGTGGTCAACTGACCGCCCGCCTGCATGCCGGTGATCAGCAGCGGCTTGAGGTTGGCCCGGGCAGCGTAGACGGCAGCGCTGTAACCGGCAGGGCCGGAACCGAGAATAATCACTCGCGAATGACGGGTATCAGACATGACTCACTCCTATCGACCGTCCGCACAACAAGACGGCTGGAATAAAAAAGGGACCACGAAGCACTTGGGGAAGTGCTTGAACTCGCAGGCCCTGAAAATAATGGGTGCAGCGTATCGAGGGGGGCAAGATTAAGGAAATACGGAATAACAATCCAGCTCATAGGTGGTCTCTATGCAGTCGGCTCGGTCAATCGAGGCGTTTGTTACCGTTGATGTCGCCGCTTTCGCCCGGAATATAAAGCCGGTAAGGTCGGCCCGTTCGTCACTATGCTCGGAGTTATCCATGCCCGCCCCCGCTCTTTCCGGCCCGCAATACCTGCGCGAAGGCCTCAAACTGGTGCTGAGCCCCGGCCTGCGCCTGTTTGTGCTGCTGCCGCTGGCGATCAACCTGCTGCTGTTTGTGGGATTGATCTATTTTGCCGGGCACCAGTTCAGCCTGTGGGTTGACCACCTGATGCCAACCCTGCCGAGCTGGCTGAGCTTTCTCAATTACCTGTTATGGCCGTTGTTTGTCGCGCTGGTGGTGCTGATGGTGTTCTTTACCTTCACCATGCTCGCCAACATCATCGCGGCGCCGTTCAATGGCTTTCTATCGGAGAAAGTCGAGGTGGTGGTGCGTGGCACCGACGACTTCCCCGCGTTCAGCTGGGCCGAATTGATCGCCATGGTCCCGCGCACCCTGGCCCGGGAAATGCGCAAGCTGGGCTACTTTCTGCCGCGGGCTATCGGCCTGTTCATCCTGTCGTTCATTCCAGTGGTCAACCTGATTGCCGCGCCGTTGTGGCTGCTGTTCGGCGTGTGGATGATGGCGATCCAATACATCGACTACCCGGCCGACAACCACAAGCTGGGCTGGAACGAAATGCTCGCCTGGCTACGCCAGAAACGCTGGCAGAGCATGAGTTTTGGCGGAGTCGTCTACCTGGTGCTGCTGGTGCCGGTGGTCAACCTGCTGATGATGCCGGCGGCGGTCGCCGGGGCCACGCTGTTCTGGGTGCGCGAGCAAGGTGCCGAAGCGATGGCGGGGCAGCAGGTAGCCAGGTCATAAATCCATCATCGCAGTGACACAATGACGACATGGCCCGCAGCGACACTGTGGGTCATGACGACAGCCTCGCTTCACATCACCCTGATCACCGAAACCTTCCCGCCGGAAATCAACGGGGTGGCCAACACCCTTGGCCGCCTGTGCGATGGTTTGCGCGCGCGCGGCCATCAAATCGAACTGGTGCGCCCCCGCCAGGGTGTCGACCAGAGCCGGCCGAGTGACGATGAGTTGCTGCTGTGCCGTGGCTGGCCGTTGCCGGGATATCCAGGGCTGCAATGGGGCCAATCGTCGATGCACAAGCTGCTGCGACGCTGGACACGTCAGCGCCCGGATGTGTTGTACATCGCAACCGAGGGGCCGCTGGGCCTGTCCGCCTTACGCGCGGCGCGACGCCTGGGAATCAGCGTGGTCAGCGGCTTCCACACCAACTTTCAACAGTATTCGAACCAGTACGGCTTGAGTCTGTTGAGTCGCCTGGTCACCCATTACCTGCGCTGGTTTCATAACCGGTCGACGTTGACGCTGGTTCCCAGCGCGAGTCAGCGCCTTGAGTTGGAACGCCGGCATTTCGAGCGTCTCGGGATGCTGTCCCGGGGAGTCGATAGCCAACTGTTCCATCCGGCGAAACGCGACGACAGCCTGCGCGAAAGCTGGGGTGTGGAGAGCGACGATATCGTGGTGCTGCACGTAGGACGCCTCGCCCAAGAGAAAAATCTGGGGCTGCTCAAACGCTGTTTCGATGCGCTGCAGAGCACTTACCCCTCGCGACGGTTCAAGTTGGTCATTGTCGGCGATGGCCCGCAGCGCGGCCTGTTGCAGCGCGACTTGCCCGAAGCGGTGTTCTGCGGCGCCCGGCGCGGCGAAGAGCTGGCACGGCATTACGCCTCGGGCGATCTGTTCCTGTTTCCGAGCCTCACCGAAACGTTCGGCAATGTGGTGCTGGAAGCCATGGCGTCCGGGCTGGGCGTGGTGGCGTACGACCAGGCGGCCGCCACCCAGCATATTCGCCATGGCTACAACGGTGCGCTGGCGATGCCGGGGGATGAAAACGCATTTTGCGACGCAGCCGTCTGGCTGCTGGAGGAGCGCGAGACCTTGCGCCGAGCGCGCTTGAATGCCCGACAACATGCCAGCCGCCAGGGCTGGCCGGCAATCGTCGAGCAGTTCGAACGCCAGTTACGCGGTGCGTGCAATGACGGGCAACCGGCGCCCATCTTGTCGCCGCTTACACCAGGCTCGTCAACGCCTCACGACTGAAGGGCAGAATGTCCGCCTCACGCCCCTCGCGCACTTTCACTGCCCAATCCGGGTCCACCAGCAGCGCACGGCCCACGGCGACCAGATCGAACTCTTCGTTATTCAAGCGCTCCAGCAGTTTCTCAAGGCTGGCCGGCTGCGCGACTTTATCGGTGTTGACCATGAACTGCAGGAATTCGTCATCCAGGCCGACACTGCCCACGGTAATCGTCGGCTTGCCCGTCAACTGGCGGGTCCAGCCGGCCAGGTTGAGGTCGGAACCTTCGAACTCCGGTTCCCAGAACCGGCGCGTTGAGCAGTGGAAAATATCCACGCCGGCGTCGGACAACGGCTTGAGGAATTCGCCCAACGCCTCGGGGGTTTGCACCAGGCGCGCCGTGTAGTCCTGCTGCTTCCACTGGGAAAAACGCAAGATGATCGGGAAGTCCGGACCGACCGCCGCGCGGGTAGCCTGGATCAGTTCGATGGCGAAACGTGAGCGGTTGGCCAGGCTGCCACCGTATTCGTCGGTGCGCTGGTTGCTGCCTTCCCAGAAGAACTGGTCGACCAGATAGCCGTGGGCGCCGTGGATTTCCACACCGTCCATGCCGATGCCCTGGGCATCTTTGGCAGCCTGGGCGAAGGCATTGATCACGTCCTTGATGTCCTGGGTGGTCATGCCGTGGACGACCACGTTGCCATCCTTGAGTTTCTCCATCGGGCCATAGGCCGGCACGCTGGCATCAGGTTCGGTACCGATACGGCGCACACTGCCCACATGCCACAACTGCGGCACAATCTTGCCGCCTTCGGCGTGGACCGCATCCACCACTTTCTTCCAGCCGGCCAACGCCGCTTCGCCGTAGAAGTGCGGCACATTGGGGTAGCCGTTGGAGGCTTGATGGCCGACCACGGTGCCTTCGGTGATGATCAGGCCCACACCGGCGGCGGCGCGACGGCGGTAGTACTCGATCACTTTGGAATTGGGTACGCCGCCAGGTGAAAACGAACGCGTCATCGGCGCCATGACCACGCGGGTCGACAGTTGCAGTGCACCGAGCTGGAAAGGTTTGAACAAGGCTTGGACGGGCATGGAGCACTCCACATGAGGCGAATTTATGATGTGGATAATATGCACGCCTAAGCTTGCTGGGTAGCACTATTGATCTGAGTGATTAAGGCGATAAAAACAACCGAATACCTGTAGGAGCGAGCTTGCTCGCGAAGAGCCGGAGCACACCGCGTGTATCCAGCGTGCACGCGTCATGGTTGGCGATTTTCGCGAGCAAGCTCGCTCCTACAACGAGGGATTCAGGCCAGGGCTTTTTCGATGGCCTGGACGACCGTTGGATCATCCGGCGGCGTACGCGGCGAGAAGCGCGCCAGTACACGGCCATCCTTGCCGAGCAGGAATTTTTCGAAATTCCAGGTGATATCGCCTGGAAACTCAGCGCCCTCGCCCGCCAGCAGGCGGTACAACTGGTGACGATCAGGGCCGTTCACCTCAAGCTTGCTGCCCAGGGGGAACGTCACCCCGTAATTGAGGCTGCAGAAGGCCTGGATCTCCTGCTCGGTGCCCGGCTCCTGGCCTGCAAACTGATTGCACGGAAGGCCCAGCACGGTGAAACCCTGGTCCTTGTATTGCTGGTAGAGGTTTTCCAGGGCCGCATACTGCGGGGTCAGACCGCATTTGGAGGCGACGTTGACCACCAGCACGACTTGGCCCTTGAAGGGCGCCAGCGGCAGCTCTTGTCCGTCCAACGCTTTGAGTTTCAGGTCGTGGAAAGCACTCATGACGAACTCCAGATATCCCATGTTCTTCGCATTGCAGCCCTTCGAGATTACAGACCACAAGCCTGCAATCATAGATGCCGATTGAAAAACTCGCCCGCCGGTTACTGCGCGGTTGGCCACGGCAAGATCGGAATCGCGGTCACTGCGTTCTGCGGGCTGCCTTCGATCAGGCGGTCGCTGTAGACCAGATACACCAGCGTATTGCGCTTCTTGTCGAGGAAACGCACCACCTGCATGGTCTTGAACACCAGCGAGGTGCGCTCCTTGAACACTTCGTCGCCGTCCTTGAGCTCGCCCTTGAAGTGGATCGGGCCGACCTGGCGGCAGGCAATCGAGGCTTCGGCGCGGTCTTCGGCCAGGCCCAGGCCACCTTTCACGCCGCCGGTCTTGGCGCGCGACAGGTAACACGTCACGCCGTCGACCTTGGGGTCATCGAACGCTTCGACGACGATCCGGTCATTGGGACCGACAATCTTGAACACCGTCGACACTTGGCCGACTTCTTCTGCCGAGGCCAACAGTGGCATAGCCAACAGCAGGCCGAGCAGTCCTGTCACTAAACGCATCGTGTATTCCTTTGGTTAAACCAGGATCAGGTTATCGCGGTGAACCAGTTCCGGCTCAGCCATGTAACCCAGAAGTCCGACAATCGCGTCGGACGATTGTCCAATAATCTTCTGCGCTTCCAGGGCACTGTAGTTCGCCAGGCCGCGGGCGATCTCACGACCATCCGGCGCCACGCACACCACCATCTCGCCTCGGCGGAAGCTGCCTTGCACCCGTTTGACGCCCACCGGCAGCAAGCTTTTGTTGCCCTGGGACAGCGCCGATACCGCGCCTTCATCCAGCACCAGGGTGCCACGGGTTTGCAG
>NZ_CVTX01000049.1:0-83236 GCF_900005715.1 Pseudomonas sp. 34 E 7 | reverse complement strand
GACAGCTGCGAGTGGGTCGACATCGAGACGATCGGCGCCGATGATCAACCCTTCGAGCGTGCCCCGGTGGAGCCCGAAGACATTGCCTACATCCTGCATACATCCGGATCCAGCGGTCTGCCTAAACCGGTTGAGCTAACACATGGCGGCTTGTCCAACTACCTGCAGTATGCCGCACGCCATTACGCCCTGGCAGAAGGCCGCGGGGCGATCGTGCAATCGCCGGTGACCTTTGACCTGACGCTCACGGCGCTGTTGGGGCCGTTGGTGGTAGGGCAGCGATTATTGCTGGTGGATGAAAGCGAAGCCGGCCACAGTGCAGGTGCGGAGGTAGAGCATGTGTGCGCGCTGCTGCGCGGCGCTGACATCACGTTGCTCAAAGCTACGCCGTCCTATCTGCGCCTGCTCAATACATTGCTGTCGGGCGAGTCACTGTCCGGTGCCGTCAGGGTGCTGGTGGTGGGCGGCGAGGCGCTGCCTTATCCGGTGATTGAACCCTGGCTGCAAGGCCCACGCCCGGCTCAAGTATTTAATGAATATGGGCCCACCGAAACAGTGGTCGGCTGTGCCTGGGCACAGATCACCGGCCCCTGGCCCGAAGGCACACCCGCGCCAATCGGCGTGGCCATCGACAATGTGCAATTGAGCGTGCGCGATCGCCAGTGCCGAGCGCTGCCGGTGGGGGCTATCGGCGAAATCTGCGTGACCGGCCGCGGCGTCGGCCGCGGTTATCGCGGCCGCGAGGAAGAGACCGCGCAGCGCTTTGTGGCCACACCCGAAGCGCCGGGCAGGCTGTACCGAACCGGCGACAGGGGACGCATGCGCTTCGACGGGACGCTGGACTACCTTGGCCGGCTGGATGATCAACTCAAGCTCAATGGCATTCGCATCGAGCCCGGCGAGATCGAGCGTTGCCTGGAGTCGGCGGCAGGCGTCAAATCGGCGGCCGTCGTCAAGGCCAGCGCCGCGGACGGTGGCGAAACCCTTATCGCGTTTGTCAGCGTCGATGGCGTGATTGCGCTCGAACCCCAGGCACTGCGTGAGTATGTTCGCAATCTGCTGCCGGCTGCCTTGGTGCCAGCGCGAATTGCGGTGCTGGCGGCTCTGCCGGTAACCGAGAATGGCAAGATCAACCGTAGCCTGCTGACCCTTCAGGCCAGCCAGATGCCTGTGCTGCCAAGTGCTGTACCCGAGCCTGCGGCGTCAGCACTGGAACAGACGTTGTTGGCGATCGTCAAACAGGTGCTGGGCTCCGGTACGATAGGGGTCACCGACGATGTTTTCGACCGCGGCGCAGACTCTATCCGCTCGATCGCCATTGTTGGCCTGGCGGCACGCGAAGGCATTCATTTGACCGTCGCCGATATCTTCGAACAACGCAGCATCAGGGCCTTGGCCGCCGTCGCCGGAGCAACCGGCGCTGCGACAGCCGGTATGGAGGCTTTTGCCCTGTTGCAGCCCCAGGATAAACAGGCATTGCCGCCGGGCATTGTGGATGCCTATCCGGTCAGCCAGCTCCAGGCAGCGATGATTTTTCATTACGAGCTGGAGCGCAGCAACGCCGTCTACCTGGATGTCTTCAGCTACCGGCTGCAGTTTTCGCCAGACCTCGACGTACTGCAGCAAGCGGCACGCTTGCTGGTCACGCGGCATGAAGCGTTGCGCACGACCTTTGACTTCGCCAGCTACAGCGAGCCCCTGCAGCTGGTGCACGAGCAGGGTCAGGATTTGCTCGACATTGTATTCCTTGAAGATCTTGATGAGACGGCGCAACAGGCGCATATCGCCAGCACGTTCGAGGAAGAAAAAGCTCGTTCCTTCGACATTGGTGCGTTACCGCTGGTGCGCTTGCGCTTGGCGTGCCTTGGACTGGACCGTGTTCAACTGACCATGAGCTTTCACCACGCCATCATTGACGGCTGGAGCGACGTGAGCTTGCTGATGGAGCTATTTGGTATATATCGGGCGTTGCTGGACAGGCAGGCACTGCCGCCGGTTCCTGCGGTTCGCTATGCCGATTACATCCTCCTTGAGCGACACGCCGTTGCCAACGCTTCGACGCGTGATTTCTGGCAACAGTATCTGCACCAAGCGCCCTCGGGGCTGTTGGGCCAGACCGTACGTGTGCCCGATGAGGGGCACGGTGTGCAGATCATTCCGGTGACCATTGGCTCCGAACACGCGCTGGTTTTGCGCCAGATCAGCGCCGCCCATTCACTCCCGCTCAAAAGCCTGCTGTTCGCTGTACACCTGAAGGTGCTCAGTGAGATGAACGGCCAGGCAGACTGCTTGACGTCGATGGTAATGACGGGGCGCCCGGAACACGCCGATGGACAAAAACTGCTCGGGCTGTTTATCAACAGTGTGCCGGTACGGGCCAGGGTGGAGGCCAGTTCCTGGATTGCGCTGGCCCGCGTGGCACTTGCGGCGGAGGGCGAGGTGTTGCCGCATCGCCGCCTGCCACTGGCTGAAATACAAGGCATCAACGCGCAAGCCAGGCTGTCCGATACGCTGTTTTACTTCACTCACTACCACATTGCTTCCAACCTTGAGAGCCTGGGCGTCAAGCTGTTGGATCTCAAGGCCCATGAAGCGTCGAGCTTCAAGCTTGTGGCCAACTTTTCAGTGGACCCGTTCGATGACAGCATCAAGCTGACGTTGGCGATCAAAAGTGACGCACTCAGCAGCACAAACCGCACCCGGCTGGCGGCGCTCTATGCGGCGGCGCTCACGGCCCTGGTTGAGGATCCGCAGGGGTCACCCGAGATGGCTGTGGCGCTTGAGCCCCGTGAACCTGGCGAAGCGGTGCCCGTCACTCACACCATCGTCAGCCATATTCGACAGACCATCGACCGTGTTCCTGAACACCGTGCAGTCATCTGTGGCGACCGTTCAATAAGCTATGCCGAACTCGGTGTGCTCGCCGCGCGTGCCAGTGCGCGAGTGCTTGAGCGGGTATCGGCCGGCGGGCGCGTGGCGATCCTGGCGCCGCGGTCGGAACGTTATATCGCGGCATTGGTCGGAGTTCTCGCGGCGGGGGCCGTCTATGTGCCTCTGGACCCTGCTCATCCGGAAGCGCGCCGTGAGGCCATCCTGCGTGATGCACAGCCGGGGCTGATCATCAGCGATGATCCCGCGGTGGTAGCGGGGTGGCCGTGCATGACGCTGGATGACCTGCTGGCGCCGACAACCGATGTTCAGGTGGCCATTGAGGCGCCGCAGCCTGAGGACGCCGCCTACTTGCTGTACACCTCAGGCTCGACCGGCAGCCCCAAAGGCGTTCTGGTGTCGCATAAAGCCTTGGCGAGCCTGTTCGAAGCCATGACTCAACGCTTGGGCGGCGCTGAGGGCGCCGTCTGGCTTTCCATGACATCAGCTGGGTTTGATATATCACTGCTGGAGTTGCTTTACCCGCTGGTCTGCGCAGGGACCATCGTGGTCTATGAAGCCTCGCAGAGCGTGTTTGCGTCCGCTGTCGCGAATGCCGAGCCGGATGTGAAGTTCAGTCTGTTTTTCTTCGCAAGCCAGCCTGGGCGCCAGGCCTATGAGTTGATGCTGGAAGCTGCACGCCGAGCCGACAAACTGGGTTTCCACGCGATCTGGACGCCTGAGCGTCATTTTCATCCTTTTGGCGGCCCATTTCCCAACCCCGCTATCACTGGGGCGGCCCTGGCTGTGGCCACTGAGCACCTGAAAATCAGAGCCGGCTCGCTGGTACTTCCCCTGCATGACCCGGTACGCGTCGCTGAAGACTGGGCGATGGTGGATGTCCTTTCAGGCGGGCGGGCCGGCATCGCCATCGCCACCGGCTGGGACCGGAACGACTTTCTGCTGGCACACGGCGGGCCGCAGAATTTCGCGCACCGGCGCGAGATGACGCGGGAGGCGATCAACACCTTGCGTGAGTTATGGACAGGGCAGGCGGTAATCTTGAACCGTGGCGCAGGCGAGCAGCGCATCTGCACCTTTCCTCAGCCCATTCAGGCCCGGATACCGTTGTGGCTGTCGGCGTCGAGTGCGGTCGAGACGTTCGAGGCGGCTGGGAAACACGGCGCCAATGTGCTGACCCACCTGCTGGCCCAAGACGTGGCCACCTTGCACCACAATATTCAGCGCTATCGCCTCGGTGCCGGCTCTGAAGGCACAGTCAGCCTGATGTTGCATACGTTTGTGGCGGCGACGCGGGCTGAAGCGGAAGCGGTCGCTCGCGAACCGCTCAAGCGTTACCTGATGTCCTCCGTGGACCTGGCACGATCCGTGTTTGGCCAGAAGGCGAGTGACGGGATGGATGACGACCTCAATTACCTCGCAGACCGGGGGCTTGAGCGCTATATGCACAGTGCCAGCCTGATCGGCGACGTGCAGGACTGCGTCGAACGGGCGCGTGCTTTGATGAGCATTGGCGTGAACGAGTTCGCGTGCTTGATTGACTTCGGTGTCAGCAGCGAACAAGTCCTGCAGAGCCTCGACCATCTTGATCAGGTGCGTCACCAATTGCATGGCAGCTCCTCGGCAGCGCAGGACAGCTCTGTCGCAGGCTTGTGCGCCCGCCATGGCGTGACTCACCTGCAATGCACACCCACGGCGGTGCGCGAGTTGCTCACCGACAGCCGCAGCCGCAGCGCTGTTGCGGCACTCGATACCCTGCTGGTAGGGGGCGAGTCATTACCCCAGCACGTAGCCGATGAGTTGCTGCAAGCCACGCGCGCCAGGGTATTCAATGTTTATGGCCCGACTGAAACCACCATTTGGTCGACCGCATGGCGCGTCGCGCCCGGGCCTGTACGGATTGGCTCGGCGTTGGGCAACGGTGGCGTTCATGTGCTGGATGCCAACAACCAGCCGGTGAGTGGCGATTTGGCGGGTGAAATCTGCATCAGTGGCACGGGCCTGGCAGAGGGTTACTGGCGCCGGGAAGCGGAAACCCGCACGGCGTTCTGTTCGCTCACCCTGACGCCCGGCGAAGCGCCGATCAGGCTATACCGTACTGGCGATATGGGGCGGTGGGACGCTGCCGGGCAACTGGAATTTTTGGGGCGTCAGGATCGCCAAGTTAAAATCGGCGGCCAGCGCATTGAACTGGCTGAAATCGAAGAGCAGATCCGTGCGGTTCAAGGCGTCGCCGATGCTGCCTGTGCGATTGACAACGATGGCTCGATTGCGGCCCTGGCCACCCTGTATCCGGGCGTGGAAGTCGACACCGTAAAAATACGCAGCCACCTGCAGCAAACCCTCACCAGCGCAATGCAACCACTGGCCCTTGGCATCGGCGCGCTGCCGAAAAACCCGAATGGCAAACTCGACAATGCCGCCTTGATTGCCATCGCCCGTGAACACCATCACGCCCCTGCGCCAGTGCCGGGTCGCACCAAAGTGCTTGCACCGAAGGTGCGCTCATCCCGCTGGCAGGCGATGGCCCAGGTCTGGGAGCAGACGCTGCTGACACCTGTGTCTGATGAACACAGCGATTTTTTCGCCAGCGGCGGCAACTCGCTGCGGGCGATGGTGATGGCCAGCCGACTGAGCCAACAACTGGGGGCCAAGGTTTCAGTACGAACGGTATTTGAAAACCCGACCTTCGGCGCACTGTTTTCCGCGTTGAACGCCGATTCGGTAGGGGCTGCAGCTCCTCCAGAGCCGCTGTCTGTGGCTGAGCGCTCAGCGGTGAGCGTGTCCCAGGAACGCTTGTGGCTGGTGGAGAGAATTTTACCGGGCCAGGCTGCCTACAACGACTCGATGCTGCTCAGCGTGACGGGCGAGATGGATGGCGCCAGGGTCAGCGCTGCGTTGGCGCAGATCAGCGCCCGGCATGACGCGTTGCGTATGACATTCGAGGAATACAATGGGCGGGTGCAGGCCAAGTTCAACCAGCAGATGGCGCTGGACTTTTCGGTGCAAGACCTCAGGAGCGTGCCCCACTGTAAGCGTGTTGACGCCGCCCTGGCCAGCGCCCGCGAGCAGGCGCGCCTGCCTTTCGACCTGGAGCATGGCCCGTTGCTGCGTGCGCGTCTGTTGCAACTGGAAGACAACCAACATTACTTGCTGATCACGGTGCATCACATTGTCTGTGATGGCTGGTCCCTGTCGGTCATGCTCAATGAATTTTCTGTCCTTCTCAGTGGCGCCGGGCAATCTCTGCCGGCCGTGACGGCAAGCTTTCGGGAGCACATAGATACCGAGCGTCGGCAGTTGACCGCTGAGCGGCGCGCCGTATTGATCGACTATTGGACACGGCAGTTGGATGACCTGCCAGCGCCGTTGGAGTTGCCACTGGACTTCGCCCGGTCCAAGGCCGAAACCTTTCACGGGGCCATGGCCAACCGCGTTATGCCCAGTGCCTTGCTTGCCAGACTTGATGCCTTTGCGGCGGCCGAAGGCGTCAGCAGTTACATGGTCTTGATGGCGGCGGTCAGCGCTGTTTTGGGGCGCATCACTAACCGGCGAGACATCGTTCTGGGCACCGACGTGGCCAACCGTTTTTCGGTGGCCAGTGCGGGGGCTGTGGGATTATTCGTCAACCAGATGGTGGTGCGAACTCGACTGACTGGCGCGCAGAGCTTTCGCGAACTGGTCAATACTGAGCGTTCGACCATCCTGGACGCATTGGACCACAGCGACTTGCCGTTCAATGAGCTGGTAGATGAGCTTTCACCCACGCGAGACTTGAGCCGCAACCCGCTGTTTCAGGTGGCTTTTACCTATCAGGAGCCCATGGACTACAGCCAGTTGGGTGGCGCCGGGCCGGCCCTGAAAAGAATCCCGCTGGACATTGGGATATCCCGTGTCGACCTAGAAATAAACGCCACGCGCAACCTCGACGGTTTGCTGATAGAGGCGATTTTCAATGATCGTTTGCAACGGCGCGAGAGCATCGAGCAGGTACTGACGACGATTGAGGTTTTCCTGGAGCAGGCCCTGCAGTCGCCGGATACCGTGCTGCAAGATATCCAATTGATAACCTCAGCGGATCGTAAGGTGTTGGAAGCCGGGCTTGGCAGCTTCGGTGTGGATTTTGGTCTTCAGTCACCCAGCCAGATGCTACGCACCTGGGCTGAGCGAACCCCGGAGGCGATTGCCCTCTCTGGGCAGGAGGGAACCTTTACCTACCGACAACTGAGCGAACGCGTCGACGCCCTGGCATGCGGGTTGGCCGGGCAGGGCGTCGAGCGCGGTTCGCTGGTGGCGACGAGCTTGCAACGCGACGCATCACTGGCCGTTGCAATGTTGGCCTTATGGCAACTGGGCGCCGTGTATCTACCGATCGACCCGGACCACCCTGCAAGCCGTTCAATCCAAGTCTTGGGCAAATCCCAGGTCAAGGTGCTGCTGACCAGTGAGGCGTTACAGCAGCACAACGAAGCGTTGGACTGGCAGGGGCGCCAATTGGTGCTCGAACACTGCCTGATTCAAGGCCAATCATTGCCATTGGCGCAGGGGCTGGAGCGCGAACCGGCTTACATCCTGTTTACGTCCGGCTCCACCGGCGCGCCCAAAGGCGCCATTGTTCTGCACGAAGGCATGATCAATCACCTGGGCGCGAAGATTGCCGACCTTGAACTCGGCGCTCAGGATCGCCTGGCACAAACCGCTCCTCAAACCTTCGACATTTCCATCTGGCAGTACATAGCGCCGCTGATGGTGGGCGGGGCGGTGCACATTCTCGATGATGAAACCGTGCGTGACCCCGGATTACTCTTGCAGGCGTGCGAGACCGGTCAAATCACAGTACTGGAGAGCGTGCCCTCGTTCCTGGAGCTACTGGTGGGTTTGGCGCAACGTCGAGACACGCCGTGTTTCTCCAGCTTGCGGATCATGCTGTCGACCGGCGAGGCCCTGCCGGTGATGCTCTGCAGGCGTTGGTTTGCGCTGTTTCCGCATATCGCCTTGCTCAACGCCTATGGCCCCACAGAATGCTCCGATGATGTCACACATCACCTGATGACACAGGCGCCTACACAGGATCTGGCATGTATCGCCATCGGCAGGCCCATCGCCAATGTGCGTCTGTATGTGCTGGACGACTCCGATCAGCTGTGCGCACCTGGCGCCGTGGGCCAGCTGTGTGTTGCCGGTATCGCGGTGGGCGGCGGCTACCTCAATGATGTTGAAGTCACGCAACGCGCATTCGTTGCAGATCCGTTCGCACCTGACTGCGGCAGCCCGATGTATCGCACTGGCGATCTGGCCCGCTGGACGCCGGATGGGCTGCTCGAATATCTGGGCCGCATCGATAACCAAGTGAAAATACGCGGTTGCCGCATTGAACTGGGTGAAATTGAAACCCTTTTGGGCCAGGACCCATTGGTCAAGCAAAGTGTCGTAACGGTGGTCGATGATGACCAAGCGCGCAAGCGCCTGGTGGCCTACGTAGCGCCGGACTGGTCCTACGTCGAATCGACGCTGGATCAGGAGATGCAAAGCGGCCGGCAGCAAGAGTGGCGCTCGGTCTACAACTACTTTTACGAAAACGAGGTGGCGGGCGCAATCCAGGGGCCGGTTGATCCGACTTTTGACACGACTGGCTGGAACGATAGCTTTACCGGGCTTGCGATCCCTTCGGTTGAGATGCGCGACTGGCTGGATCAAAGCTTGGCGCGCATGCAGGCCTTCAAGCCAAAGCGCGTACTGGAAATCGGTTGCGGTACCGGGATGGTGCTGTTCGGGCTAGCGGGCGCCTGTGAACGTTATGTCGGCCTGGACTTTTCCGAGCCTGTGGTGCAACGCCTGGGAGGGCTACTGGCTACGCTGCGCCCTGACTGGCAGCACGTACGCCTTGAGCATCTGGCTGCAGACGAATTGTCCCAGTTGGATGAGGGCAACTTCGACCTGATTGTGCTCAATTCGGTAGTGCAGTACCTGCCCAGCTCCGCCTACTTGATCAATGTGTTGCGCGAAGCCATGGGCAAACTCGCGCCAAAGGGGCAAATTTACCTGGGGGATCTGCGTAGCCTTGAGCTACAGGAAGTCTTCCATACCGCCATTGCGGCCAATGATGCGGCTGAGTATCCGTTGGACCAGTTACGCGCACGGGCCAGCAGCGCCATAGCGCATGACAAGGAGTTGTTCCTGGCCAGTGGTTTCTTTGCCCGGCTGTTGGCCGATGACGTGTTTGTGCGGCGTGCTACCGGGTTACTAACCTGGCTGAAGAGCGGTTTTTTTGACAATGAGTTGACGGTCTACCGCTTCGACGCCGCATTGACCTTTGATGGAGAGGCTGCACCGCCGGCTGAGTCGTTGCCTTGGGACGCCCTGGGCGGTGACACCGACGTACTGGAACAACGCTTGCAATACCTTGGGCGGAGCAGCTTGCATATTACCGGCGTGCCCAACCGCCGTCTTGATCGCGACCGCCAACTAGCGGCCCGAATCGACGGTGATACCGGCGCAGTGCCACAGGCACCAGCCCTAGATGTGTTTGCGCAAATGGCCTCCCGGCATGGCTTGGTGATGCAGTCGCGCTTTATCGAGGGCAAGCCGTTTTTGCTCGACCTGCTGTTTCAACCCGAACTGGCCGCCTGGCCTGCCTCCGTAGGGCGTGGGCCAGGCTCCAACGAACCGCTGCGCAACCGGGCAATGCAACCAATAATGCAACGGCTTCGGGACCGCATAGGCGAAAATCTGCCGGATTTCATGGTGCCCCACAGCATCACGGTCCTCGATAATCTGCCGTTGACGCTCAATGGTAAAATCGACCGTAAAGCGCTACCCAAACCACTGTTCGGGGCCGTGGATGCGCCTTTGCACGACACGCAGCCACGTACCCGAGCCGAAGAGATCCTGTGTCGTATTTGGCAGAAGGTACTCGGCCTTTCTAGCGTGGGCCTGCGCGATAATTTTTTCAGCCTTGGCGGCGATTCGATTCTGGCTATCCAGATCGTGTCGGCAGCCACGCGAGAAGGAATGTTGCTGTCCCCCAAACAGGTGTTCCAGAACCAGACGATTGCCGAGCTGGCCGCGGTGACCACTGCGGTGCGTAACGCCAGCGAGGAGCGGGCGGCGGATGGAAGCTGCCCATTGTCGCCCATCCAGGCCGAGTTTCTGCAGCGTGACCTGCCACGGCCTCAGCATTGGAATCAATCCATCTTGGTCGGCACAGACCAGGTGCTTGATGAGCAACAAGTCCACAGCGCATTGGATAAGGTCACGCAGTGCCATGATGCCCTACGGCTGCGCTTCCGCCGACGCACGGACGGTAGCTGGCAGCAGCACTATGTGACCGGCGGTACTCACTTTGAACTGCGAGTATTGCTGGCGGAAGAAACCCTGGCCCAGGTGGGTGCCGAGCTCAATGCCGGACTGTCCCTGGAGCACGGCCCTCTGCTTCGCGTTGCGCTGCGAACGGGCGCTCAGCCAAAGCTTTTGCTGATCGCTCATCACCTGATCATTGATGGTGTCTCATGGCGCATCCTGCTCGATGATCTGGACCGCGCCTTGGCCAACCCGCAGGGCTGGCAACCGGATGCGCGCACTGCCAGTTATCGTGCCTGGGTGGAACGGCTGATTGGGGTCGCGGAGTCCCGCGTGCTGCGGGAGGATTTTTCCTACTGGATGGAGCAAGCACGCCTTGGGCCGGCCCATCCTGTTGCAGGCGCCGTGACCGGCGCTGCATGCGCGACACAGGTTCTGGGCGGTCCGCTATCCGAGGCGCTGTCCAGTCGACTCTCGCAGGTGGGAACCGGTGCACGTATCGAGGAAGTGTTATTGACAGCGCTGGTCATGGCACTGAGCCAAGCCAGCGGCTGGTCTGATGTGGTACTGGCCAGTGAAACCCACGGCCGTGATCTATTTGACGACCTGGATGTCTCGCGCAGCCTTGGCTGGTTTACGACGCACTTCGCGGTGCGCTTGCGCCTGCCGCGCGCCGGAGATGTGGCAGACGCACTGGGCGCCATAAGCGGCCAACTCCGTCGGGCACGCTCACTCGCCGCCAGCTATGGGATTTTACGTACCTACGACCCCGACCCCGAACTGCGTGCCAGCCTCGCAGGGCAACCTGCGCCGGAACTGGCCTTCACATATTTCGGGCGTACCCAGGATGCCGGCGAAGGCGGCCGCCTATGGAGGACCGAAGGGGAGAGTGGGGCAGTACGTGCACCCGCCAATGGCAGTGAAACGGCCTTGGAAGTCAGTGCAGTTTTCATCGGGCAACGGCTATCTGTGTTCTGGACCGTCGAGTTGTCACGGCTTGATCCGCAGTATGTCGCCGGGATCCAACAGGCGTTCCCCCAAGCGCTGGCCGATGTTCTGAAGGTGGAGGATGTTCACGGGCTCGACGTTACGTTTGCGCAGAACGGCGTGCTTGCCGCCGCGCTGAGCGAACTCATGGACAACACCACCCAGGACTGAACTGCCCAAGCTGTTGCAGCAATTACTTTGTTGGCTATACCAGGAGGTCGCCATGTTAACCAATACTTCGCTTGATCTGATCATGCGTGACGTTTTTCTGGAACTGCCGGAGTTTCTGCCGGGCAGTCGTACCGTGTTGAAACTCGAAGGGCACCATATAACCGGGTCGATCAAGATAAAGCCGGCCATCGCCTTGATCGAGGCCGCCGAAGCCAGAGGGCTGGCGACCCCCGGTGTGACCACCTTTATCGAGTCCTCGTCAGGCAACTTGGGCGTCGCGATGAGTTGTGTGTGCGCAAGCAAAGGCTACGGATTCATTTGCGTCACAGACCCAATGGCGACACAAGCCAATCTCAAGGCCATCCACGCCTATGGCGGGCGTACGATTATTGTGGACGGACGAGATGCCAATGGGGGCTTTGTGGGCACACGTATCGAAACCATACGGCAGATGTGCGCCGAGGACCCGACATGCATCTGGCTCAATCAATACGAGCATCCTGCCAACACTCAGGCTCATCGCGAGCAGACCGCCCAGGAAATACTGCGGACCTTTCCCGCGCCAGAATGGCTATTTATCGGGGTCGGGACGTCTGGCACGTTCATGGGCTGCGCTGAGGCATTCAAGCAAGCCTCACCCGCTACCCGGTTGGTGGCAGTGGACCCCCTCGGGTCCGTCAGCTTTAATGGATCGCCCGGAAAACGGCTAATCCCCGGGATTGGTGCCAGCCAGAGACCCAAGCTACTGGATGCATCCCAGGCTGACTTCGTGGTTTCAGTGAGCGAGCGCGATACGATTGCCACCTGCCGTGATGTCGCTCGGCGCTACGGCATCCTGCTGGGTGGCTCATCGGGATCAACGCTGGCGGCCATTACCGCGCTCTCGGCGCAGATAAACCGCGGTAGCACCTTAGTAGTCATTGCCCCCGACTTGGGTGAAAAGTACCTCGACACCATTTACGATGATGCGTGGGTCAATCGACATTTCGCCCCTGAACGCCAAGCCGTGGAGCTGTCGTCATGAGCGCCGACGCCGGGTTTGCCATTGTCAGTGGAGCAGCCATCGAAGGCATTCTGTTGGGACAGCACCATCAGGTAATAGACGTGATTACCAACGCCTATCAACTGCATGGCCAGGGGTATTCGGTGAACCCCGACAGCTACTTCCTGCGGTTTGCACAAAAACCAGACGCGCGCATCATTGCGCTGCCCGCGTACCTCGCAGGCGACGTCGACACCGCTGGGTTGAAGTGGATTTCCAGCTTTCCGGGGAACATTCAGCACAACCTTCAGCGCGCCTCAGCAGTGCTGATACTCAATGACTTCGCAACCGGCTACCCACGGGCGCTCCTAGAGGCCTCCTTGATCAGCGCACACCGCACCGCCGCCTCGGCCGCGCTTGGGGCCGGGGCGCTAACTCACGGTAGTCGCAGCGTGCGAAAGATCGGCATTATCGGGGCAGGGGTGATCGCCCGCCAAACACTCGATTACCTGTTCGCCGATGGTTGGTCGGCGAAGGAGATCGCGATTCATGACCTGAGGGCGCAAGATGCCGACCGCTTTGCCCAATGGGTGAATGAAAAGGGCGGGCAAGAGGCCTATGCAGTCGACGATGCACGGGCAAGCTGTGAGCACGCGCAGCTGATTATTCTGGCGACGACGGCCGCATCGCCGTACTTGGTAGAGCCCGGCCTGTTCGCCCATGCCCCGACGGTGTTGAACATCTCCCTGCGCGATATAGACCCCGCCCTAATCCTCGCCGCGCAAAATGTGCTGGACGATGTCGATCATTGTTTAAAGGCGAATACGTCACCGCACCTGGCTGAAATAAAGACCGGCAACCGGGCGTTTGTCGCTGGCACGTTGCATGACGTGCTGACTCAGCGCCTGTTACCTGACCCTGACCGGGCGCGCATCTTTTCCCCGTTTGGCCTTGGCGTGCTGGACATCGCGCTTGGTGATTTCGTGCTAAAGGCTGCACGCGCGAATGGGGCTGCCGTAGAAATAGATAACTTTTTTGCCAGTACCGCACGGTGGTGAATCTGATGACAGTGACTAATCTGCAAGCTGGGAGTTCGCGCTGGTCATCAGGACTCGACCTTGCTGCCGTTCACCGCGCTGCGCGCCGTCTGGAGGGCTTTATCCTACATACCCCGGTACTTGAGTCACACGCACTGAATCTGGCCGTCGGCGCAAAGGTTCTGGTCAAGGCAGAGTCATTGCAGAGCGGCGGATCATTCAAGTTTCGTGGTGCACTTAACGCGCTGCTGGCACAAGAGCAACGCCCCAGAGAGGTGGTGGCCTATTCTTCCGGCAATCATGCTATAGGCGTCGCGATGGCAGGCAGGCTGATGTCGATACCCGTTACCGTCGTCATGCCCCATGATAGCCCTGCGATTAAACTGGCAAAAGTGCGAGAGGCCGGTGCTGGCGTCGTGTTCTATGACCGAGGCCGTGATGATCGTAATGCAATCGCCGAGCAACTTTGTACAACGAAACGAGCCCTGCTGATCCCCTCATTCGACAATGCCGATGTGATTGCTGGCCAGGCCACGGTAGCCCTGGAGTTAATCAATAGCGTGCAGGCAAAGGGCTACGCCCTGGAGCATATATTTGTGCCCTGTGGGGGAGGGGGGCTAGTAGCGGGCAGTTGTATTGCCGCCGGCCACGCACAGCAGCAGTGCTCAATTATTGCGGTTGAACCACTAGGTTACGACCGAGTTGGGCGTGCTCGTCGCTTCGAGCTTCCCGAGCGAAATATTGACACATGTGGATCAATTTGCGACGCACTGTTGACGGCAATGCCTAGCAGACTGCTTTTGAGTTTGTCTGAATTCAACGCATTAGGTACTTCGTGCGTTGATGATGATCAGGTGGCCTATGCAGTGCGTTTCGCATATCAGGAGATGGGGCTGATGCTCGAGCCTTCTGGCGCGATTGCCCTAGCGACAGTGCTTATGGCCCCACCAGAAATAAAAGGAAAATTAATTGGGGTCATTTGCTCCGGCGCAAATGTTGACAAGGATCTCCACGCACGTTGCTTGGTGGAAGGGCGGCTCGCCTCACAATCTCCTTTCAATAAAATACCAAATTAAATATATGGTGGACGGGTAGGCAATAGATGCCCAGGAATACTAAACGGAGTTATTTATGCTGCTGGCGTACTTTAAATACCTTATTCTTCCACTATCAATTCCGCTGATCTTGGGTATTTTTTTAACTTCAGAAATTGTCAGAAATTATAATCAGCCTAACAACTATAAATATTCTTCATCAAAAACAAAGCGCACCTTAAAAAACATAAAAATAGGGAGCGAACTTAAAGAGGACCTACCTCCAACTTAACATGTCCAATAAAATTTAGACGCATTTTTAAACTGTTGAATAATTGCTAAAACGCACTTGGAGGCAATGTTAAGGGGGTGAATGCAGAAAAGTGCATGATCCGATGTTCGAAGCCCAATGAGCTTGAGGCATTTGATCGATCAGGGTGTGGAGCCAAGGCTCACTTCTATCAGCTTAAAACCTGAAATCATGAATTGTGCCTATAAAAGAAACGTGTCCTCCATACTCAGGCGGCGGTCACACCGAAGGTGACCAACGCCATCGTGACTGGGGGGCAGACTGTGCGCTGCCTACCCCCTCAAGCCCCGCAAGTTTTCCAGGTTTTCGCGGTACTAAACGTGATGGTGAAAACCCCAGCTTTATCAACTGAAAAACTTTCTACATCAAGGTTTAAAAGTAACCGGCCGGCCAAGTCATCTACCCAGTCCCGCAAAGCCAAGACATGGTGTGCACTTAAATTTAAGTGGGCACCAGTTCTAGCCCTTTAAGCGGTTATTTTATGCAGCCAACACGCCGTTCTTATTCCAAGTAATTCAAAGCCCAAGTCATTCAAGAGTGTGCCCAGCCCGGTGCTTCGATTGCCAGCGTCGCACTCAGCCATAATCTCAAGCAAACCTCGTCCACAAATGGATTCGGCTGCAATCGCAGAAAAGCACAGCGCTGCAACCTGCATTTATTCCATTACCCGTGTCGCTGGCTGGGGCAAAATCCCACCCATCATCATCGAACATCTGCGTGGAAATACAGCACACGCACGGCACCGTAAAAGTGAGCTGGCCCACTGAAAGTGCTGCTGCCTGCGCGACCTTTCTTCGAGACCTTCTGCGATGATTCGCATCGACTCCATCTGGCTCGCCACCGAGCCGATGGACATGCGCGCCGGTGTCTGACTACCCGACAACCAGATCCGACCATGGCCCCTTGGGCGCAAGAACTGGCTCTTCGCAGGGTCCTTACGCAGCGCAAAACGGGCGGCAGCGATCATGAGTCTGATCCAGTTTGCGCGCCTGAATTGTCTTGATCCGTATGCATATCTGAAGGATGTTCTCACGCGCCTGCCGACGCAGCGGGCGAGTGAATCGATCAGTTGCTGCCGCATAAGTGGCAGCCGGTTTAATCACGCAAGACGTGATTGCGGATTCCACGGCCATCCGGCCACAGACTCCACGATGATCCGGCCGCCTATTCCGCGGATATCCGGCCACCAATAAGGCAGGCAGCAACGCAGGATTAATTCACTACCATTGACCTCTTTTTATCGAAGTAGAGAGGTCGTCGTGGAGAGGTTATCCATGCGTAAGATTCGAGAAGTGCTACGTCTCAAGTTCGAGGTCGGTCTATCTGCCCGCCAAGTCGCTGCCAGCTTGCAAGTAGGCCGAGCCAGCGTCGGTGAGTATCTCAACCGTTTTGCTGCCAGCGGCCTGACTTGGCCTTCGCCACTGACTGACTCCGAGCTGCAACAGCATCTTTTTCCGCCGCCGCCCACTGTACCCAGTGATCAACGTCCGATGCCGGACTGGGCTCATGTCCATGCCGAGTTGCGCCGCCCCGGCGTCACCCTGGCCCTGCTTTGGCAAGAGTATCGGCTCACCCACCCGCAAGGCTTCCAGTACAGCTGGTTTTGCGAACACTACCGCCTCTGGGCGGCCAAGATCGATGTGGTCATGCGCCAGGAGCATCGGGCCGGCGAGAAGCTGTTCGTTGATTACGCCGGGCAGACCGTGCCAGTCATCGACCGGCGAACCGGCGAGATACGCCAAACGCAGATATTCGTCGCCGTCCTCGGCGCGTCCAGCTACACCTTCGCCGAGGCCACCTGGTCGCAGAAACTGCCCGACTGGCTGGGCTCGCATGTGCGCTGCTTCGCCTTTCTCAGCGGCATATCGCAGATCCTGGTACCGGACAATCTGCGCAGTGGCGTCACCAAGGCGCATCCCTGAGGATCGCTTCGCGTCACATACACGAGGCAGGAGCCGTATGCGGTAGTTCCGCACGTACGGATCTGTGCGGGGGGCGGCAGGTAACTGCCGTCCCTACCGCGACCATCATTTTAACTAATCACCGGGTCGAAGTTTAAACAAGCGATTAGCAGTGCTCATACCAAATGCGGCCCACGTTGTTGCCAGCAGAAAGAGAATCGCGCTGAGGAGCGCGACGACTGCGCCGGATACTCCGTGGTCCTGAAGGTAGAAAAAGCTAACCATCAATGCGGTGTACACCAGCAAGCCAACCAACGCTACGTAGATCGGAGCGTCTCCGTAGGTGCTATCGACATTGCCATGAGCCATTCGTTGAAAGCGCCGGCCATCTTCCGAAATCCGCACGAATTTGGGGGCGGTGAGATAATGTCTCATCGCTGTAAAGGCGTGATCCTCATAGTCTATAGCTAGTCGTAAGGCGCGCGGGTCAAGGTCGATACGCTTATTGAACGCCTCACGCACATCCATGACCAACACCATAGGATGAACAGTGCGCCATTCGCCGGAATGCACCAGGTCGCGCAAGCGTTGTGTCCGTTGATGAGAGATGCTGGCCGTATTGTGCCGCCAGGTTACTAATAAGGTGAGCAGTCCAATAACGAGCGGCACTACCACTGCCTGCCAAACCTGGAAATCCATCAAAAACTCCTTGATTACATTAACTCAAACGGCGGATCAGCTTCTCATAATCGTCATCTTAGGTCAGCTAACTACGCGGCCATTAATGTGCTGGCCAACCATTGACGGCGCCTCGGATACAGCGAGCTCAATGCTCTGCTCCATCACTAGAGGGTTGATGCCATTGGTAAAATGTAGGATTTCCATATTTTCGTGACCTCCATAGTCGAGGACGCGGAGCGCGTCCCCGTTACACTCTCGACGGCGGGGCTTGGTTGTACCTGGTGCGATTTTCGATTATTAATGGCAGTCAGGCCCACGCAAGAGTCGCTGATATCACTATGCTAGCGCAAGCTCGAACGCACGCCAGACTGCCTACTTGCCTACAGCTAGGTATCGCTTTCTGTGATCCCTGCCCAAACAAGGTCTTCACCATCTCAACGCCTTCAGCGGCAGCCAAAATTTTTGAAGCAAGCGAACGCTTGCCACTTTACAAGGAGCCCAGTTTGATACTCGCTTGGAATACAGCACATTCGGCGCCGTCGACTTCTTCAGACGACTGGACCGAGATATGGAGTAGGCGCATGAAGAAGAAGTGCGCCGGCAATAATAATTAACAGACAGGTTACTTTCCTTGTGACGAAGCTAAGGTAGCCGATGCCCTGGCTCGCGGCCGCGGCAATCCTGAACAACCCGGTACAGTCTTCACCCACATGGACGCTCGTAGGTACCTCGACCGTATTTTCCAGTTCCGCTTGGAAATTCCGCCTCCACCTAGGGGGGATATGAGGCAGTTCGCGTTGAAGCATCTGTCGTCGTTTATGGACATTGTGAAAGATTTGAACGCGGGTGGGGCAAGCCCAGAAGAAGTGATTGACCGGATGATTCACGTGAACATTGTCGATCCGCGCAATGCACTTCAGATCGTCAACGCATTTGCTCAGTCCGGGTTGCTACGCGAGCCCCCGTTGTCGTTTTTGCTAAGAAACACTCTACGTCTGGATAGGCTCTGAAATACTGCTGTGCCGACTGATTCATAGAGCCTGCATCAGCAAAAAGAGGTTGGGGCATGTCATTCAGATCTAGCATTTGCGTCCACCTTGGGATCGTGGTGTGGCGGTCAATCATTAAGGATTATTAATCATTGGCAGCAAAATCAATAACCTAGACGGTATTTTAATCTAAAAAGGATGAAATCACCAAGATTCCAGAGGGATTTATCTTTTTTAACTTTCGCGTATATCCCAAAACAGTTTTATCTCAGCGTGTAACGGATACACGACTCTGATTTTTAAATACAACATTTTATAATAAAAAAAGCATTTCGATTCAAATGGTTATCGTGGCAGTCGCCTCCGTTCCAAACCCGTGTAAAAAAACATGATCTGTGGTGAGCTATATAGGTGATAGGAAACCAATGGGCCCTATTCATGTTTATTGAGCTAAAAAAAGGTCTTCAAGTAATAGCGCGCGGAAAAGGCGCGGTTATATCTTCTATCATTGACTCGGAACATGTCATGGTGCGAGTTTCATCGACCGGTGAAATTGTGCCAGTAGAAGTTAAGGAAATCGAGTTTTTAATGGAGGCGGATCAGCATAGTATTGCTTGGCCGACTAAGCGTGGCTTCGAAGTATCAGATGATGAGTTCAATGAAGCCAAACGCCGGCATCAAATTCTCATTCGGCTTAAAAATGGAGAGATTTCTCATAAGCAAGCGGCGGTAGAAGTCGGTGTCAGCGTGAACCATATCTATAAGATTCTAAAAGACTTCGACGCTGCTAGAGGACCGATTGCGATAACAAGGAGAAGCCGAGGAGTTAAAAAAGGTGAAGTGCGACTTAGCCCGCAAATAGAAAAGATCATCAGCGAAGCTATAGAAGTATACAAAAATAAAGAAGCCGTACCGTTTTCAAAGATATGGAAAAGAGTTGAGGTGGTGTGTAAAGAGGAAGGACTCAAGACGCCATCGAAGCCAACCGTGAGACAACGAATTTTTTCAACATTATCTGCGCTACAAGTCACATCTTTACGTAAAGGGAAAGAAGCCGCCAGACAAAAACATCATGCAAAACCAGGATCGCAGGTTCTGACTTATCCATTAGAAGCTGTTCAAATGGATCATACATTAGCTGATATTGTGCTTTTAGCGAACGATCGAATTCACCCGATTGGCAGGCCATGGGTAACATTTGTGCTCGATAGGTATACCCGCGTAGTTTTAGGCTATTATTTGAGTCTGCACGTTCCTAACTCGGTATCTGTTGCCTCAGCCTTAACTCATGCCGTACTTCCAAAATGGGACTTTCTGGGAAGGCTGGATTTAGATAAATTCAGCTATCCGTTTTATGGGGTACCCCAGTTACTCGGGATGGATAACGCTAAAGAATTTAGGAGTAGTAGATTTCTATTGGATTTAGATAAGGCCCAGATCGCATACAAGCATCGCCCTCCAGGAAGAAAGCATTACGGGGGACATGTAGAAAGAGTTATTGGCACATTTATGGGAAGATTGCATCTTTTGTCAGGAACAACAATGTCAAATACCGTGGCGCGTAAAAATCTGAATTCTTCCGCGGTTCCTACTATGACATTCTCCGACTTTTGCCGATGGTTTGCCTTGCAAGTGTACGATTATCACAATACCGTTCATTCTGAGATTAATAAGTCGCCTGCAGAAGCATGGACGCAATATTTCGATCCGGCTGGTATAACTCCTTATCCTCCATTCACGACGGATCCTCAACAATTTAGATTGAACTTTATGCCTTCTAAAGAAAGAGCTGTGCAAGCTAAAGGGATAGAGTTTAAGAATATGTTTTATTGGGATAATGTGCTTTCGCCGCTGGTGGGAACAGGAAAGGCCACAATAAAGTACGATCCTTTTTCAATGAAGCAAATATGGGTGAAATTTCCATCTGGGTATGTACCTATCCCATTCGCTGATATGAGCAACCCTGATTACACCTACGAAGAGTACCGTGCGGCTGCGTTCCACAGCGGTCATAAAACACCAGGTGCCTTCACAACGCCAGAAGGGCCGGCTGCCTTTCGAGAGGCTGAGGCGATCGAGATTAGAGGCGTCAAGGAAACAAAAAGAGCGAGAAGGCAGGTTGCAGCACAAGAAGAGTACGAAAAAGAATTTTACCCAAGTAAGAAAACCGCCGAACAAAAAAATGTTCCGGATTATTCACAGCCCCCCAAAAAATTTGGTGTGAGTGATAAAGTATGAGTGATTACCCTCAAGATTTACGAGAGCTTTCTGTCCAAGATAGAATCTCATTAATAAATAAAGATGTTTGGGTTGACTATTCTCCAAGTGAGGAAGTATTCAAAATAATGAATAATATTTCTCGCGTACCGAGACGTATTACGGCCCCTGCACTTATGGTTGCAGGGGTAGGGGGGGTAGGTAAGACGGCAATCATACGTCAAATATCGAAGAGGGTTGAGAAAAGTGATGGCCTTTTGTTTCTGGATATGGCGCTCGATCCAGAAAATCCTCATATCAGAAAGACCTTTCACTCCGAATTGTGTAGGGCGTTAGAAATACCAGCTGATAGATCCTCCAGGCCAAAGGAAGGGCGGTGGGTTTCGCATGAACTTGCAGACATTTTGAAGCTAAGGCAAATTTGGGGGTTGGTTATCGATGAAATACATGAATTGCTGTTAGTGAAGAAAGACGAGCAGCGAATTAACGGATCGATTCTCAAAACGTTGATCGGTGAAAAATACGCTTTGTGTTTATTTGGATTTGGTACTTTAGGCGCTACTACTGTACTAGGCGCAAAGCCTGAAACTAAACGACGGTTCACTGAGGTTTTGCTAAATGACTGGAGAGAAACTGAAGAATTTAGATCGTTTCTACTTTCTATTGAAGAGAAGCTACCGCTAAGGGAACCCTCCAAGCTCTACGAGAAAAATATAGTAAGGGTTATTTTGCAAAGTACTCACGGTCGCATGGATAAAGTCATAGACCTGATACGCAGCGCCGGATGTTACGCACTCAAGAATGGCAAGGAACGCATAGATGTAGAATGTTTGAAGGCTGCAGCAGAAAAGCCTTGGTCTTACTAATGAGTTTATTATGTGGCCTACCTTCACCCTTTTATGATGAAACGTTAACATCATGGCTCTATCGAATATCTTTGAAAAATCGAATAGTTGTGAGAGAGCGCGAACTGCTCTTGGCACGACCAAGGGCAGCATGGGGCGGAGTTAATGTCGTTGATGAAGATCTAGACTTTGATTTCTCGACTAACTACTTTAAAGAGAATACTATTTCCTTAAAGTTAAATACACAGCTGACCAAATTTTTTTTAGATCAAAAAATATAGCTCTTGTCAATCCTGGCCGAAGAACGCATTTCTGCTCTATTTGTTTGCGTGAGGACGTTGCAAAGGGCCAAATGCCAGGATGGCGTAGAAGTTGGTGCGCAAGAGATGCTGTACTATGCCCTTTCCATGGAGTAGATCTATCAGATCTTCGGACAAATGCGACGTTCCGAAAGAGTTGGGATGCTTACGTACAAAGTGTCCAGCCTAATATAGCCCTCGATCCTTGGCAGAGCATGAGTTTTCAGAGACTGCGCAGAAATTTAATTCATCGCGTCCAGCTTTGGCGTAAGCGTCAGAATAAACGTACATGTAAGTTATTTGACAATCTATATGATCTCTTCCTCCTGGCGCCGACCTACAATCATGAAGCCGGTGTAGCACGTCTACTTTTTGGCCGCAAACCTGCAAAAAAATACAGTCAAATTGTTACATTTGAGGACGCAGTTCTTTATGGCGCTGAACTAAGTGATGTGCGAGCAAGATTTGGCAGCCAGATGCTTGCGGCTTACGTTCTTGGTGGGGTCCAAGAAAAGGAAATTTTGCAACTGCGGGCTAGTTGCATGGCGCACCATATAGTGTTTCCTAAAGCAGAAGAAATTATTCCAATGATACATTTCGGTTGTGCAACTCGGGCGGATTATGAGTTCTTGCATAGTTATTTAGGGAAGTTTCCTCGAAAGAGGAGTAGTAAGCTTGATTGCCTCTTTACGCGTTTTGAAAAAAATATCGGCTCACGCATTTTCTATAGCCAGCTTCGGTTTGGTCACTAGCTCTTTCGAAGGTAGGCATTTATGACGAGCCGCGCATGATGAGAACTTAGGGCCTTTGAAGTAGGCTGCTGTGCCTTTGTGCGTAGGTGCTAATTTCATGGGTACCAACGTTCAAGCATGCTTGGAGAGCTTAATCAGCTGAATGACCCCGCCCGACGTCCTGATTGAAACAGTATTCATTGTGCGATTTGAAGGGAGAGATAGGAGTTCCTTGCTTTCTAAATTCCTAATTCTGGATAAGTGAAGACTCCGACTTTCGCGGAATTTTTTTAGAAGATGGCGACGGCAAATTTCGAATCCCCGTATTAAAGACGATTGTATTCGTCTATTTCGAGCGGACGCGATCACCCTAATCACAAGGATTTTATGCTTCAACAAAACATTTACACCAACTCTTTTAAGGCCTAGGTCGTGCATCGTATCGTTCAATGAACTGAAGTTCTTGAGTGACCTCAGCAGCGTCCCTTTCCAGAACTCTCAAGGCCGCAATATGTTTGTCTTTTGCCTCTTGGGGTGCTTCGGCTAGGCCTAGCAGTTTTCTCTGACCTCTCTGAATTTTTTCATTGACCTCGGCAAGGTATTTTACTCTGAACTCTTTTTTCTCGGCGGCGAAGAGCTGGCATTCCAGAAAGCGAATGGCGTCGTAAATTCTCAAGACCTCACTGCTCGTCTTCGAGTGTACAAAGTTTAAACTACCCTCATCAAACGCATGGTGCTCTTGATTTTGTCCGCGCCAGTTTACAAGATCTTTCTTGATAACATTGAAGTGTGACAGGTCGTAGTCAATATACGGTAAAATCAAGTCAAACGTGTGTTCCAAGCTGACTTGTAGGTACATGCTCTTTTTGAGTTGGGACTTATTGAAGTTCGCGGTCACTTGCACACCTTTCTCGATGCAGAACTCAAGCACCATTGACTCAAACCAGATACGGCAGTACAGCAACGCCTGGCGAACATCGAAGACTGACAACGCCACTTGCACCTTCTTCTGAAAACCACCGGCATGATCGATCACCACGATGCCCTTATTTGTGTAGCTGAGCACATGGTTCGAATGCTGGTCGC
Organism: Pseudomonas sp. 34 E 7; assembly: GCF_900005715.1. Lineage (NCBI taxonomy): Bacteria > Pseudomonadati > Pseudomonadota > Gammaproteobacteria > Pseudomonadales > Pseudomonadaceae > Pseudomonas > Pseudomonas sp. 34 E 7. The sequence continues at coordinate 59,778 of NZ_CVTX01000049.1, read as the reverse complement.
GTTGAGGATGCCGGTCGGCGATGATGCAGAAACGCTCCCAAAACAGACGGTCATGGGTGGTGACCACCATCTGGATGCGGCGTAGGTAGGCGTCGTTGAAAAGCAGATCAATGATATTGGATCGGTGATCCGTGTCGATGGCATTGACGACATCGTCAAACACGATTAGCGGAAAATTTTTTTTCTCGGCCATTGCCAACAAGATTGATAGACCCAGTGTCCGCAGATGCCCTTCGCTAAGCATTGAGAATGCATCAACTAAGGATCCATCCACGTTTGTCATCTTGATCCGGTAGCCATCAGCAAGCTTATGGAAGCTCAGTGCCTGAATCTGCTCATGGTCGTCGTCATGGTTATTAATTGCCCGGTAGTACTCGCCAGCCTTGGCTTCGATCCCTGTGATGCGGTTTTTTTCGAGCTGTAGCTTGTAGTCCAGCAGATCGCTGTAAAGCGTTCGATATTCGGTCTCCAGATCCTTAAGCAACTGGTTGAAGTGCCTGTTATCAACCGCATCATTGAGTAGGACGGTTTTCTGCCCTATCAATTGCGCCATATTGAGGTTAGCGGTTTTGAACTCAGTCTCCGCCCGAGCTTTACTCTCGAATAACCGCTTCAGCAAATCATCAACTTTCTTGAGCCGATCCACCTGGATATCGAGTCGGGACGCCTGAGTTTCTGCCTGACCAACTTCCAACCGTCGGCGCTCACAAGTTCGCAGATAGGCTTCAATCAGTTCGGTATTGGCATCACACAGCGTCAGGAACGACTCGAGAACGGATGGTGCGACCTTCGAGCGATCGGTAGCTGCATGAAACTCAGCAAGCAGTCCCACCAGCTCATCCATCTTCAATGGGCAGGAAATGTCGGCATACTCATTGCGCTGTATATCGTTGATGCCCGTCGCGATCTTTGAAGCCCAGAGTGCGATCCGAGCATCACTCCGTTGCCTGGATTGCTTCAAAAACTCCAGAGCGCTGAGTGACTTGAGTTGTTCCCGCGCCCTCTCGAACGGGTTCATGACGACCTGATCGAGAGGGGTCAGGCATGCTGGGCAGGCCTGCCCGACATGCTGTTCGATAGCCTCCAGCGCGTCGAAGATAGCGCGATAGTTGATCTCGCTGGCCCTATCCAACAACGCGCGCTCGATGAGGGCACGGCGACGGAGTAATCGCTTGGCAATGGCACAAGTACGCCAGACTTGTTTCTCGGGGATAGCAACAGGGGCTTTGGCTGCCCGCAGTCGTTCAGCTCCACGGATATGCATGTCTATCAATTGGCGCAGCCGCTTAACCTTGGGACGAATCTCAAAATCTTGATCTGGTCGCAGGCCCAGCAGCTTACAAGTCTCGCAGATGGATCGCTGCAGGTCATGCTTGTGTCGGCGCAGCGTCTGCCCGAGCTGTGCCCGATCACGCTCCAAGGCAGCGAGGGCTTCAGCCCGGTCGGTACGCATAGAGGTTTTAAGAGTGAAGCTTTCCGGGCGAACAAAACGGGAAATGACTTCTTGTAGTTCTTCTAAGCCGAACAGGGTGGCCAGCACATCACCTTCTCCGCTGCCCGTGTCCTTGGAACCCAATAGCGAGAATTCTTGAAGCCGGTTGCGGTCGATGAAGCAACTAGACCAACTGATGCTCTGATTGACCTTGCTCCCGTCTTTGCCCATAAGCATTAATTGGGGCTTAATCTCTCCCCGTGAAATGTACTCCTTTACCTTAGTTTTGCGGCGGGCAGCTTCCTTGATGTCTCCGGTGGTGCCTAATTCCAACGCTTCACACAGCGACGATTTACCGCCTCCATTAGGCGCATAGAAGATGTTTTTCAGTTTGCTGAAGCGAATGAAATTGCCCTTGTCGTCAGAGCCGAACTCTCCGAATCCACGGAAGTTTTTTACGCGAAGGTAGTCCAACGCACCTAGATCGGACGGTGGGATCTGATCCAGTTCGGGCCTATTTTCGAGCACCCTTTTGAAGCGCGCGGCGACACGCTGATAATCCCGCCCCAGCAGTTGATCTGATGCTGCCGTGATGTGGGCTTTAATGTGATCGGAATAGCGGCCCTTGCTCTGGTTCGCTTGGTACATGCACCAGAGGAGGATAAGATAAGGCTCGTTTCGCCCTTCAAGGTTCTGTCTGGCAAAACTCAACAGATACTGACTCATCGCGCTTCCTCCCTGATGCGCACCAGCGTAACCGGACTGAAATCACAAAGCCATTACCATGCTCTTGGAAGGCACTAGTCGGGCGGGCGCGGAGGAGCAGAATTTATGGGCACCTCTTAGCCTCAACTGAGGCCATGAGCAACCCGTGTTCCCCCCGAATGATTAAAAATCAAGTGTGCGAAAAGAAGCCACCAATCGCTGATGTAACGTCAAGTCTCGACGTATCGACGCACATACTGAGAGTCCATTTTAGCGGCTATTACGCTTGGTTCTTTGAGTCACTGGCAAGGTGATGCCCCCCGGAGGTATCTTCGTTCTCAACTGTTGAGAACTTGAGTAGGGTGGTGGCTCGGCTTTCGAGCAGTGCACCCGCTTGAAAGTAGCCCATCACCGTACTCACACTGCGATGTTCGGTCATTGCCATAACGTCACCCAACGGTACACCCTGGCGGCCAGCCTCGGTCACAAAGCCTGAGCGCAAACTGTGCGCTGCCCAATCGCCCTTGAGGCCTGCCAATTTGGCTCTGCGCTGAACAATCCGCGCCACCTGGTCAGCGGACAGACCCGTTGATCCAACTTTGTCTCCTTTATACATACGTCGAAATAAAGGTCCTGACTCCGCCGGTGCTGCCAATAGCCAAGCGCTAAGTGCCTCAGCCGCGGGACCGCGTAGCGGCTTTTCTCTGCGTACCCCGCCGGTGTTGGTTTTGGTCACACCCAACGCATACAACCAGGTGTCGGTATCCAGTTGGCGCACATCGCTAATTTGTAAGTTCACCACCTCAGAACGCCGTCGGCCACCGCCGCTCCAGGCCAGTAGGAGGAGCGCGCGGTCACGCTGACCGCGAAGACCATCGGTGCAGGTGGCCAGCAGTGCCTGTAGAGACTCAATTACGATGGCGGTCTTCTTACGCACCGATAGCCCTTGGCGTGACTGCGCCTTGCGTGCCTCGCGTAGCAAGCTCTTGAGCACCGGTGCATCGGTGGGGCTATCCCAGCTATTCAATCGATGCCATTTGCCCAGCACCGAAAGTCGATGACTGACGGTGTTATAGGCCAGCGCACCCGGCTTGGCTTTGACCTTTGCGCGGATAAGCGCAGCATCAATGGATGCTGGCAATAAATGCACCCATTTGCCGTCGTCCGTCGGACGGGCGAGGTGATCAACCACAAACTGGACCGCCACTTCGACGGGTAAATGCGTATCGCCTAACGCGTGTCCATATCTCAGTTGTAACCACGCCGACCAATAGGCGAGGGCACTCCGATAGCTGCGCACAGTATTGGCCGCCGTGCCTGCTGCAATAAAGTCTGCGGCTGCCTCCTGGGCGTTTAGCGTCAGAAAATGCAGGTCCAGCGGCGTTTCGTCGACCTGCGAAATCTGGTTTGTAATATTTAATACGTCCAACGTATTTTAAATCCATATTTAGGAAGATTGGGTCGGATAACATTTAATTATCAGACCTAATATAGCGGAGGGCATGGCATGGCGGTAGGCGTACCGGAAACGACCTGTTCGCCGCCGCGGACGCGGTATTGGGCCGCGGAGAGCGGCCCACCGTGGAGCGGGTGCGACTGAAACTAGGCCGAGGCAGCCCGGCGCGCGTTGGGGCCCTACTGGATCAATGGTTGGAGCGGTTGGTCCTTACTGGCCGTCGCCCCATCAGGCCTAACACGCCGTCGATGGGCATTCTAGCTGGTGGAACACGTTGCCAAAACGGTGGCAGACGCTGGGGGAGTCACCCACCAACTTGCGCTTGGCATGGGGGGCTTAAACGTGGCGACCTGAGTGCCATGGGCATGGGGCGCTCGGACTACGAAACCTTCATGGCGCAGGAGCCGCAAGACCAACGTAATGCCTTCCGGGTACTGGCGCGCAGCGGTGATTTGCCGAGCGAGCTGCTGATGGCGGGTGAACATGTCCCCGCCGAAACGGTTGCGATTCTACGCAAGTCGATCGTGGATAACTCGGCAGCGTTGATCAACAGCATCAGCCAAGGTTGAAAAACTTAACGTCGTGTCCGGGATTAGTTGACCACTACATGCACCGTTTGCATGGATAAGTTACTCATGCTCCACGTTCCCCACAGCCAGAGACAGCGAATCACCAAGAATGCGCCACAAAGCGGTAAGACGCCGACAGTAGGTGCCTTCACTACAGTAAATCAACTCGACATGAAGGCTGTCGACAACCGCTATATAAGCATCCTGAAACATTGAAATCTCGTTCGCCGACAGGGCTGGATACCTGTTCTCAAGGTTTGCGCCAAAGCGTTCACGAAGACGGTCCAGATAGGCTTCAAAGCCACTTGTCACCGATGCCTTTAACTCCGAAGGCGGAAAGAATGCCGTTCGCAGCAGGAAACGCAGGGCAGCGGAAGACTCGTAGCGGTTTGAAAGATTGTCCGTGTACAGCTTGCCGGGCTCGTCATCATTCGCCGGGACGCTTGCAAACATCTCTTCGATATAGTGCCTCTCCGTCGCCAGCGCCAGATTCAGCACGGCGTTGAACAGATCATCCTTGCTCTTGAAGTGCGCGTATAACGAGGGCTTGCGCATACCTGCCACGACCGCGATTTCATTGAGCGACGAGGCGTCGTATCCCCGCTCAGCGAAATGCACCAGAGCGATATCACAGATTCTGCTTGCGGAAGGGCTCAGCACTTTCATCGGGATGACCTTTTAATTCAGTGATTTAACGCGGTGATGTGCTCGGCCCTGCCTTCGCGCACACTGACCCAGGTCAGCGCACCCACCATAACGGCGCAGACTATCAGGAATGCGCACCAGGCAATGGCGCCATAGCTGCTCGCCCAACCGGTCAACGGTGTGGCGAAGGCCGAGATGCCAAGCTGAAACGCGCCGAGCAATGCAGCCGTTGAACCCAGGGCAGTGGTTTGCGAAGACATCACCAGCGTCATCAGTGAGGTTTCTGCAATCCCCAATCCAAGCAGTGCTACCGCGACACCGGCAGCCAGCCAGTACAAACTAGAACCAGATACTGCTGCGCCGTAGGCCATGACAGAACCTGCAAAGATGCAAAAAGCTCCAGCCGTTGCCATGCGGGCCAAACCGTACTTGCCCACCAGTCTGGTAGCCACGACGGCCCCTATGAGAATCGCGATGCCGGTTGCGCCAAACAGCGTACCGAACTGGGCAGCAGGCAGTCCGTATTCCTTCTGATAAACAAATGTAGCGCCGCCCACATAGGCAAAGAGAAAGAAGAACACGGCTGACAGCGCTAAAGCTGGCCTTAGAAAACGACCGTCTTTTGCGAGGCGCGCATACGTGCGTATCGCAAGGCTCATATTCAATGGCTCGCGCTTTTGCATTGGTAGTGTTTCAGGCAAAACAGCCATCGAATTCACCGCCACCAGCGCACCGAGAACAGCCAGTACCAGCATGACGGCCCGCCATCCGAAATGCGCCTCAATGTAACCACCCAACCCCGGGGCGATGATGGGAGCAACACCTTGAATGGTCAGCAGCAGGCCAAAAAGTTTTGCTGCCTGAACGCCCTGAGTGACGTCACGCACCATGCTCATGATGACCACCAACGTCAAAGCACTGCCTATCCCTTGAGCAAATCGTGCCACGAGTAGCCACTCAAGGGTTGGTGCCGCTCCTGCAGCCAGCGCACTCAAACTGAACAGCAACAAGCCTGCTATCAGTGGACGTCGACGGCCCAAGGCGTCGACTACCGGCCCGAACAGCAATTGTCCAAGCCCCATTGCCAATAAAAAGACCGTGAGCGTCAGCTGAATGCTGGCAACACTGGTCGAATAATCAACCGCCATTTCGGGCAGGCTAGGCAAATACATATCGACGGCTGAGGGCCCCAGTGCGGCGATGGCCCCCAAGGCAATGGCAAACTTCAGTGAAGGATTGCCGAAATGACTCTTTTCCATAACAAACTCATGATTGACTTCCTACCGGAAGGTAGGAAAGTGGCGTGAAGTTAACGAGAACCGAGAGGCAAGGTCAAGCGGTTATTTTCTTAGTGGCCAGGCAGCACCTGCCAGCGCTCCGCGCAATGCATGCGCACGAAAGTGTTTTAGGCTTCAGTTCAAAGTGTTTTTTCAAGAAGCGGCTGAAATGAGCGGAATCTGTGAAACATCATTTTTAAGCGATCGAGGTAAGCGACTCAGTGCGCAGCAACGGGTTGGCCAAATCGATCACGCTGCGTTCGAGCCTGGCGCGCTGGATGTATCGACAGACGCCGTCACCTTCCGCACCAGCTATGGGGCGGAGAGGGTGGCCATCTCGTTGTAGTCGGGGCAATTTGGAGGCAACACAGAGGACCACCTGGCGCCGTTATCCAGCGCCACGGTTGGCCCACACGCCAACGGGACACTTAGCGCCAATGGCCGTAACTTTGTGGGCGGGATCAGGGTTCAAATTGAACTCTATGAGAGCCAGACTTGCCTGCGAACTAGGCGCCTTGGTGTATCAGGCAGACCTCTTCATCGTACGCGCGTGCAAGCCTCGATCCAACAGATGGCCTCCGATACCTCTTACAAGCGAAACCTCGACACCATGCTGTTCAGGTCAACCGCCAGGCGGGTCAACTCGCCGCTGGCGGCGCTGGTCTGGGCGGCGCCGTTGGAAGATTGCGTCGACAGGTCCCGGATGTTGACCAAGTTGCGGTCCACTTCACGGGCGACTGCAGCCTGTTCTTCCGCAGCGGCGGCGATGACCAGGTTACGCTCGTTGATCTCGATCACTGCGGTGTTGATGGTTTCCAGCGCCAAGCCTGCGCCTTTCGCGATGCTCAGGGTAGATTCAGCACGGTCAGTGCTGTTACGCATTGAACTGACCGCTTTTTGGGTGCCGCCTTGAATGCTGCCAACCATACGTTCAATTTCGCTTGTGGACTGTTGGGTGCGATGGGCCAAAGCGCGTACTTCATCGGCGACAACCGCAAAACCGCGACCGGCTTCACCGGCCCGGGCCGCTTCGATAGCTGCGTTCAGCGCCAGCAGGTTGGTCTGATCCGCCAAGCCACGAATCACGTCCAGAACCTTGCCGATGTCGCGGGACTCCTCCGCAAGATTACCAATCAGATCGGCGGTGCTTTGCACATCCCCGCTCATGCGTTCGATAGCGTTGACGGTTTCGTGAACTAGATCCCGGCCATCGCCTGCTGACGCCGTCGCGTTTTTTGACGCCTCTGAAGTGCTCACTGCGTTACGCGCCACTTCTTCGACGGCGCTGGTCATTTCGTTGACTGCAGTCGCGGCTTGTTCTATTTCGTTGTCCTGCTGCGCAAGGCCGCGGGCGCTTTCATCGGTAACTACGTTCAGCTCCTCGGCAGCGGAAGCCAGTTGTGTTGCGGATCCGGAAATACGCATCAAGGTATCGCGCAGTTTCTCCTGCATTTTTTGCATGGCGAGCAGCAACCTGCCCGCTTCGTCAGTGCCATCAACCTTTATCGGTCGGGTCAGATTACCTACGGCTATGGTTTCAGCCGCTTCAAGTGCCAACGCTATAGGTTGGGTGATGCTCTTGGTCAGCAGCCAGGCAAACAGCATGGTCAGCAGCGAGGCAATAATGAGGAGGCCGACAACCCAGTTGAACGCAGAGCTGTACTGGTCAGCAGCGGATTGATTGATGATAGCCAGCTGGGCGTTATTGAAGTCAGTAAGCTTACCCAACGCCACGTTTATCTGCTCAGCGTTAGCCGCAGACTCGGCGTTCAGCACGCGCGTTAGCTCCTGCAGATCGCCAGCCCGACTGAGGGTAACAAGGCGCGTTTCAATCTTGCGATATTCACCCATCAGCCGCATATAGTCGTTGTAGTCGGATTGCTCTACAGGGGATGAAATCAGTTTGGCGTATGCTGCCTGCGACTGGTTAAGTTGTTGGTTTTGTTCCGCAAGTAATTCGATGGTCCTGTTCTGAATATTTGGTTCGCGATCAGTTAACAGCCGATGCGATAAAACCCGCATGCGGACGCCCGTCACCGTTAGAGCATTCAGGGTCTGAAAGCTAGGGACGCCATTTATCGCGATGTCGTCGCCAGCTGCTCGGATCTTGCTCATCTGAGACAGGGCGAAGAGGCCGAGAATCAGCATGAGCGCGCCTATCAGGGAGAACCCCAGAAATGCGCGCGGAGCAATGTTCATTGTTCTTATTGTCATGGTTTTCCCAGAGCGTGGAATGTGCTCCCCGCAAGCAGCGGCGGATGGCCCAGCGCATAAGTTTTTATCGGTCGCTTGATGACACACTTGAGCGAAAACAGCTGTGTGCCGCATATTAAAACTGATATTGCCCACTCACCAACTTACATACATCGACTGATGTCGGCCCGATGCAGCCCGATTGCGACAATCTTCAACCCAGACGACCTGGACGCGATTTTCGTTCAGTTGGTAGAGACTCGCTAACAAGGTTGCATATTTCTCTTACAGAATCAGCTCTAGAGGCTGCAGCAGCGTGACAGAAGCTGCTGTGCATAGTGGTGCTCAAGGATAGGGGATGGTCGGTTCGATGCCCGCGAACACCGCGCCAGCGCCGTCGTAAGTCGCTTCGCCGAGGAAAGCATGCTGTGTCACTACCATGGAGTCGCGTACGATCCATTGCAGACGATTGTCATTGAAGATGGCTGCAGTCCCCGCCAGTCGATAAGCCTTCATGACTACGTCCGCTCCGGTATGAGCGGCATGGGTGGCGCTGAGGCGTAATAAGTTAGTCTGCTGCAGGGTCACCGGATTACCGGCGATGAGCGAGGCCCATACAGCTTCGGCGGATTCGTAGAAAAACGCCTGGGCGCTTCGCAGCATCGCCTCTGCCTTACCCAGTTCGCTGCGGTAATAAGCGCGATCACCCAAACGCGGGGCACCGGTGACAGTCTTGGTGCTGCCCGACATTGCGATCACCAAGTCCAGTGCTGCGCGTGCCAGCCCAAGGTTAACGGCGGCGTGAACTTGCGCCTGGTAGGAAACAGACGGGTAATGATAGAGGGGCTCGTCAATTGTGGAGGCACTGCCCCGCACGAAAGTCCACTCGCGTTGGACGTTCTTTTGGTGCAATTTGAGGTCATGGCTCCCCGTGCCTTGCATCCCGACAACATTCCAGTTGTCGACGATCTGCACTTCGCTTGCCGGGAACACAGCGGTCAGCGGTTTGCCTGCCGTCGGTCCTCCACCGTTGGCCGATGTGCCACCGATGCCTACACCAATCCAGTTGGCACCTTTGCACCCACTAGCAAACCGCCAGTGCCCGCTGACTTCCCAGCCATTTTCAGTCTCTTTGGCAGGTTGTAGAGGGTAAAGGCCGCCAGCATAGACCTGGTCTGGCCCGTTGGCATAAATCAATGCTTGGGTTGCCGGGGGGAGTGCCGCCAGGTAGATGTTGGCTGAGCCGAACGCGGTCACCCAACCGACCGAACCGTCGGCTTCGGAAACCCGCTCTACGATGCGCAGGAACTCGGCTGGAGGCAGCGCATCGCCACCGAAACATTTGGGAGTACTGGCGCGGAAGATACCCACTGCTTTCATTTTTTCAATCATGTCTAAAGGGACATGGGAGCGTTGGTTAAACTCGCTGCGACGCTCAGCAATCTCCGCAATCACATCATCCAGGGAAATCGCCTTGATGCTGATTGGAGCGCCTTCACGTGTGTCACGATCATCGAAATTGTTTTTGCTGTTCATGTTTATTGTTCTCTGGCTAGGGTGATTGCATACACGTTCAGAATGCGTGGGATGATAAGAAAAAATCAAATTCGGAATATGAATAAGCTAAATAATCCGTGGGAATTAACTGTCGTGCCATGCGCCTCTAAAGGGGAGGGCGTTTAAGGGCGATGGCTATTCCTGCTGTCAATAGTGCGTATGAGTAAAGCGAATTTGACCGAATGAACAATCCCTCTCAACATGGATTCACCAAGTCAATAATTAAAAGGTGAAGGTTATGGTTAGCGATCAATCAAAACAACATTTTCGGCAAGCGCTGTCATTGTTGTCTGCGGCGGTGAATATCATTACTACCGATGGCCCCCATGGTCGCTTCGGATTAACTGCGAGTGCGGTCTGTTCGGTCACTGATACGCCCCCAACATTATTGGTTTGCATCAACCGTAACAGTTCAATTCATGAAGCGTTGCTGGGCAACAGGGCGTTGTGCGTAAATATACTGACCGGTGATCTGGAGGGTGTTGCGCGACAGTTTGCTGGCATGACCGACCTGCCGCCTGCTGAACGTTTTGCCGGCCAGGATTGGCGGACAGGCTCCTCGGGCTTACCGGTGTTGAACGACGCCCTAGCAAGCCTCGAAGGAAACATAGTAGATATCAAGGAAGTCGGATCGCATTCGGTATTATTTGTCGAAATTAACCAAATTCAGGTCCGTGAAGAGGGGGAGAGTCTGATTTACTTTGGGAGAAACTTCCACCGTCTGGGGCGGGCTGCAGCCGTCAACGTACAGACGTCGGCATCCTGAATAATTGCAGTTCCCCATTCGTGGCTTACAGGGTTTATAAAGAATGCTCGCACGCCTCATTTGATATGAACTCCAGTATGGCTGCCGGAGGCAAACAGACTAATGATTAACCCGCGCAGCCAGGTTATCCCGGCATCCGATAGGAAACGGCTATGGCAATAAAGTCCCACCGAGATGGCTGGCAATTCGATGGGCAGACTCAGCAGCCGATAGCGCTGGTCGTGGTTTAGCTGCATGGCAATGGCACGCGGCAGAATCAATGCCAGATCAGTGTTGGCAACGATTTTCGGGGCAATCGTGAAGTTAGGCACTTTCAGAGCGATTTCGCGCGCAATGCCGGCCTTTCCGAATGCTGCATCGGCGGTTACGCCATGGCCGGTAATATTGCTCGAAACGTCAACATAGCGCAGGGCGAGTATGTCCAGAACGCTCAATTCATCTTCCTGAAAAGGATGGCCGTCGCGCAACAGACAAATGAATTCGTCGTCTAGCAAGTTTTCGTGGATGCACTCTTCACCAAGTTCTACCAGATAGCCTATCGCGATATCTACATCACCTTTGCGCAATGCCATAGCCAGTTGCTCTATAGGCATTTGACGCACATCCAGGCGTACTTTCGGCGCCTCGCGCGCTAGCACTTCCATCACCGTCGGTAGCACATAAAGTTGCGACATATCCGACATGGAGATGCGAAAAGTACGATCCGCTGTTTTCGGTTCAAAGTTCGAAAACATCATTAATGCGCTTTGAATAATAATCAGCGCATGTTCAATGGGTCCGTGCAGGCGAATAGCTGCGTCAGTCGGCTCCATCGACGTTGCTGTTCGTACGAACAGCGGATCGTCAAACACATCGCGTAGTCGACGCAGTGCGTGACTGACGGCGGGCTGGCTGAGGTGTAGGCGTTCGGCCGCGATTGTCAGGCTGCGGTGTTCCCAAATAGCCACAAAAGTCCTGAGAAGATTCAGATCGATCGTGGCCATGTTGATGTGCGTCATTTATTTACCACGAGCCTTACGCGTGATGCTGGAAAAGACGCCGTCGCGGTATATCCAAGCATGTATCAGCGCTGCGCAAAGATGTCCTAACACAAGCAGAAACAGAGCCCAGGCGAATAACCCATGTGCGGCCCGAAACCAAGCGTAAAGCGCGGAGCTGACAGGAGCAATGGGTGGAAGGTTCCAGCCCGCGAACATGGTGACAGGCCAATTTCCGGCAGAGAGCGTCGCCCAACCGAGCAGTGGCAGGCAGAGCATCAGCAAGTAGAGCAATAGATGCGAAACATGCGCCGCCATTGCCTGCCAGTACGGTACGCTGGCAGGCAATGGCGGCGTGGTGCTTAAAAGCCGATTGCCTAGACGCAGGATAGCCAAAAGAAGAATGGCGATTCCCAGAGGCCTATGAAGATCAATGAGCCAGGGACGCAGGCTCAGAGAAGCCATCATGCCTACACCTATAAATAGCATAGCCAGGATAAGGACAGCCATGAGCCAATGGAGAAGCCGTGCCGCGAAGTTGAAACTTTGCACACCGGTGTGCTTCTGCTGGGTATGCATTATTTGATTTCCTTTTTGCCAACCGCGTCAGTGGCTTTACCAAAACCGACTTCTCGTAATCGGGCGTTATAGGACTGGGAGTAAATACCCGCACGGGCTGCAAGCACCGGATCGTCTGAAAGCGCTATTCCTGAAGGTACAAGCGTCGGGTCAAAGTTAATGTCACGACATGCCCCATGAGTTTGCTCTACCACCTGGTTGACCTCTAACGTCCCAGCGATTACCTCCTTGCGGTTGCTCGGCCATGGTTGAGAAGGGTCGTTCACCGGATCTCCCGCCTCGGCCAGTTGGAATACCAGATCCCAGTACAAGGGTGCTACACCCACACGCTGAGTTATTTCATTAAACAGGAAGTCATGACTGGCTTGCGCATGAGCCTCTTTGCTCAACATCTCTACCGCCGCATGAGGGCGCATGGACCAGCGCACAGGTTGACGTTTTCCATCCGCTGCAATGAGTACGAAGGCGTTGATGGAATTATATTCGGTTCCTGCAAAACTGGCCGGCCAAGTCGCGTTCGCCTCTCGCTCTACAGACTTGCGAGCCTCTGGATATTTTTGAAAAAACGCGGCCACCTTGTCCGGGGCTGGTTGTCCAGTGGCAGCCACCGGTTCAAAGGCCTCGACCTGCGCCAGGAAACCCTCGGCATCCCGAGTCGCGAAGTAGGGTTCGTTGTTGAGCTTCATTCGCCACTGTGACTTGTCGTCGCCTACCAGCATGAGTGCCATGCTGACGGTCGCCGTCGAATTGTCCGCCGCATGCGGGTCCACGGTGCCGATTGAAAAACGCCCGACGGCGGGGATGTTGGCCGGTAGAAAAATACGTGAGGTCGACAGAGGGACGGCCTCGCCGCTCGCATGAAAAGTCCCACTGAAACACATACCCTTACCGTGGGCCCGTCGATAGCCTGGTGGAAAATTATCTAGGGAGTCACCCAGAAACTCTTTTGTGGTAACGCCGGTGCCTAAGAATCCTCCTGCCCAGGCAAAAGCCAGCACAAGAGCAGTCGCGATACTGAATATGCCCAACAACGGCACTCGATATTTCCATAAACCCTGAAGGTTATTCTTAAGCATAAAATTCTCAGCTGCACGTTGTCAGGCAGCGCTGGATTGAAACTGCCGAATGGCTAGCGCCAACACTAACCGGCGCAGAGCAGTAGTCATGTGTAAGACAGGGGGATTTGAACCGCCGATACGGCAAGAAAAAATCCCGGTGGGCTCAATGGCTTTGCTTGAGCGGCAACGCATGACAATCCCTGCGCCATAGCCTGTGTGTCATTACATTGCTGAGGACGGCCAAGGCAAATGACGCCGGCGATGCACCGCTTTTGACGTTATATGTCCAGCACCAATCGTGGAGATTTTGATCGTGAACAGCATACCAATATCGTATCGTTCGCCGCTTTTTCATCAGCAGTGAGATACACATCGCGATGGTCTGGTTCACCCTCTAAAACATCACAGAGGCATGTGCCACAAACACCCTGCTCGCAGGATATTTCGATATCAATACCTACTTCAGCCAGTGCTTGATAAATGGTCTGCCCGGTCATGACATTGACGGTTTTACCGCTGCGCGCCGCCACAACCTCAAAACCAGACCCATTGGTATCAATGTCGGCCTGAAAGTATTCGCGGTGAATGTGTGCATCAGGGTAGCCGAGTTCGAGAGCATTATTGATAACCCACTTCATAAAACCTCCCGGTCCACATGTATAGATGTGAGCCGTGTCCTGGCTGCCTCCTAATACGCGTTTGAGGTCCAGTTGGCTTTCAGGTTCATCGTCGAAGTGCAGCTGGACAGCTTGGGAAAATCCGGAGAGCTCCAACTCTTCAAGAAACGCACTTCGGCTACGTGAGCGTGCGCAATAATGCATTTCAAACGCCTTGCCCCTGGCTTCAAGCGCATAGGCCATGGCCAGCATCGGTGTGATGCCAATACCCCCTCCGAGCAGGATTGAACGTTCGGCATTCAAGTCCAGCGGGAAATGGTTACGAGGCAGGCTTATGTTTACCTTTACGCCTTCAAGTAATTCCTGATGGACTGCAATGGACCCACCCCTGGATTGAGGATCTCTCAATACCCCAAGGCGATAAATGCCTGCGTCAGCGGGATCGCCGCACAACGAATATTGGCGGATCACATTTGAGGGTAGGTGCACATCAATATGGGCACCGGCCTCAAAGGTCGGTAAATTGCCGCGGTCTGCCCGCGCCAGCTCGATGACGACCACATCATCACCTTGCAGCACTCGTTTAAGCACGACTACGTTTAGGAGTTCATTCATCGGGTAATACCTGTACGCACGCGGGAAGACAATTCATATTGATGGTTTAAAAAAGGTCGCCAATCTTCATTCAGCCTGATCAAAAACACGCATAACACCGGCCTTGAGTGACGTATGGGCGAGTAAGCCTTCTTCACCCAATTCATGACCTGCGCCTGAATCCTTCATGCCGCCGAAGGGGAGACTGAGATCCAGCACATTGTGGTTATTGATCCAGATAGTGCCTGCTTTCACGCCGCAGAAGAAGCTCGTGATCCGATCAACGTTTTTGGTCCAGATACTGGCCCCCAAACCAAATGAGGTCGCATTGGCGCGCTGGATAACCTCACGGTCGTCCTTGAAGGAAAAGGCTGTTAGCACCGGCCCAAAAATCTCCTTTTGGGATGTGATGCTGTTGTTTGTAAGGTCGGTCAAAATGGTAGGCTGAATATAAGCGCCAGGGCTGTTGATCGTTTCGCCCCCACACAGTAATTCTGCACCGGACTCAAGGCCCTGGTGGATCATGCTCATCACCTTGTCGCGGTGGGCGTGATGAACTAGTGGACCCATCTGCGAACTTAAATCCAGACCCGGGCCAATTTTGATGGTCCGTGCGATTTCAGCGACTCCAGCAGTGACTTCGGCGTAGTGGCGTTCGTGGACGTACAGCCGAGAACCTGCGCAGCAGTTTTGACCATGATTGCCGAAAATAGCCCAGGCAGCGCCGGGAATAGCGATGTTCAGATCGGCATCTTCGGCGATGACGACCGGTGACTTACCGCCGAGTTCAAGCGTGTATTTTTTCATCAGGGGCGCTGCTATTGCGGCGATTCGTTTCCCTGTCTCAGTCGAGCCTGTAAAACTTATCTTGTCCACGCCAGGGTGCTCAACAAGCGCCGCACCTACTTCATGACCTAGGCCGGTAATGACATTGACAACTCCAGGTGGAATGCCAGCTTCATTACACAGCTCCGCCAGGCGCAAAGTAGTGAACGGGGTTTGCTCAGCGGGCTTGAGAACAACAGTGCACCCTGTTGCAAGAACAGGTGCCAATTTCCAGACCGCTTGGCAAAGCGGAACGTTCCACGGGGTAATTGCTGCGACGACACCCAGTGGCGATCGTTTTGTGAAACCAAAGAATTTTTGATCCGGCAGGTAAGGAACGGACAGATCCAGGGTTTTTCCAGAGATTTTGGTGGACCACCCGGCCATATAACGCAGCGTATAAACCGACAGGTCCGCATCGAATGCGCGAGTGTTTCGAATAAGGCGGCCACTGCTGAGCGTCTCGAGTTCAGAAAGCTCCTGAGCATTTTCCGCAATCAAATCAGCGAGCCGCAGCATCAAAGCTTCACGTTGATAGGGTCTCATTCTGGACCAGGCGCTGTCTTCAAATGCCTTGCGTGCAGCGGCCACTGCCAGGTCGACGTCAAATTGGTCTGCCTGTGCGATTTGACCTAATTCAAGACCGTTACTAGGATCGGCGATAGAAAAGTATTTTTCTGAATGCGGGTCCCTGAACTCACCATTAATGAAGATTTGGGTACGTTTGCCGATCCTGGATTTAGCCCCAGAGGTGAGGTGTTCGTAGTTATTTGCCAATGTCATGATCGAATGCCCATTGTTATTGTTTCAGGGGCCGCTATCGTACTAGCGGAATATAAAGGAAATTAATATCCCGCACCGTCACGAGTTGGACAATGACAGCAGAGGTACCTATTGTTGCCCTTGCTGCAACAAAGGCGAATCATCCAGGTGGTGCGTCCAATGTCTCACTTGCGTGTAGGGCGGATTGGTTTTTGCTGATCGTGCCCTAGGTCGTGGACCATGACTGCACTAAGCTGAGACGATGACGATATCGGGTAAAACAGTAGTGCATCTGACCGGGCAGGTATATCTGGCCTGTATGGAATACAAGCAAGTATGGTCTTTAAGGCGAATTAAGAGTGTTGTATAATTTCTGCAAAATTTTTACGTAAAAAGGAAATTCTCAATGAGGGTTGCTAAAAACAATCAAAAGACTGAAGAGAAACGTACGGCTATTTTGGTCGAGGCAAGGATGGTATTTCTCGACTCGGGAAATGCTGGATTCAGTATGAGAAGCGTGGCTAAAAAAGTCGATATGTCGCTGAGTCATCTTCAATATTTTTTTCCGACCAAAGATCAACTATTTTTGGAGATGGTCAGGTATACCGTAAATGACTATCTGAAAAATTATAAACTCATCATGATGGAGTCCTATAATAGTCCCGAACAACAGATGTGTGCTGTGTTGGATTATTTGTTTAGCGATCTCATGCGACTGGATGTTACAGCTATCTTCGTCGAGCTCTGGGGGATGGCACTCCGGGATGTAGAGGCGCGCCTTTTTCAGCGTAAACTGTACAGAGTCAATAGGCGAAAATTTTCGACAATCCTTACCAGGGTTTACCCTGATGCATCGCGTGAGACCATCAAGCGGGTCGCAACCCAGGTGCTGTTACACATCGATGGCATTATGGTGCTTTACATGGTGGATTGGCCGGATGCGCAGAATTATGAGCGAATAGTTCAAGACGCTAAATCCATCATATGGAGAATCATGGAAAATATCGCTCAGAAAAAAGAGGCTAGTCAACTGCCGTAGCTATGGCATTTTTCCGAACCAAGAAAATCTTATTGGGATTTCTGCTGGTGCAGTCACGAATGCGCCGAATCTGTGCGTTTATCGCCATTGCCAAGTAATGCACCAAATCACGCGAAAGAGGGGACAGCTTCCTGGATTGGCGCGAAATAATTTGTACTTGTGTTACATTCAATGCGTGATAATCGATAGGAATAGCTTTTAATGTGCCGTTGCATAACTCATCAATGACGGGAAAGTCACTGAGTATTGTCGAGGCTATGCCATTGCGCGTGAGGTCCAACATTATCTTCAGTGAGTTTGAAGTAATGTAAGGCTGGAAGTGAGCGCTGCTTTCACTTTGCAACTGATCAATAATTCCTCTGATCCGGTACTCAGGCGGGGGTAGAACAATATCTTCGTCAGCCAGGTCTTGAAGACTGAGTATCGATCTGCCCGCCAGCGAATGGTCGGGGTGGACAATAGCTCTCATGGGTTGATCGAAAGAATGGAGCCTATTGATGTTGGTGGTCTTGGTAGGGGAAAACACCAATCCTATGTCTGCTTCGTCTTCAGCGACCATTCGCTCAACTTCGTGAGAGGGCGCAATCAACAGCTCAGTGTGCGATTGTCGGTTAGCTTTGAAAAATTGATAAAGCTCACCTATGGCCTGAGTACTAAGTAGTCCTTCGCCCACCGCAATGCTGGTTCTATTTAAATATCCTTCTTTGAGTTGGCCGAGTTTTTTCAAAAGTTGATTGTGATGACCCATACGCTCAACATAATAATCAACTGCAGCCTGACCTGCGGCGGTCAGGCAGATCCTGTGAGTACCTTCTTGTATGAGCTGAATACCTAGATCGGACTCCAGTTTCGCAATCTGGCGACTGATGGAGGAGACGGCGAGCTCCAGCTCTTCGGCCGCCGCGCGCATGGTTCCCAGTCTGGAGCTCAAATACAGATACTTGAAGCGTTGATCTTGAAGCTCAGTTTGGGAATTCATCATGGGTGCCTCGCACGGTTCGCATCATCAAGTTTTTTATTATGTTGATGAATCTATGCTAGTGAATGCCGGGAAGCAATACTGTGGGCTAGTTTTTTTGGTCAGTGACCTACAATATTTTTATAGCTTTTTGATCTAAGAAGGTTTTTCTGTCTGCGCCGAAATTTGCGGTTCTAGGTTGCATAGTTAGCTTTCTATAGGACTCTTGATTGCTGAGGTACCCCTGATTTTCTGGCTTGATCAGCTGTGCTGGCGCTTGAGGTGATACGGTGCGGGATTAACTATGGGGGTGTCGCCAGTGACGAGATCAGCGACCAGTTGTCCGGCTGCTGGAGAGGTTCCAAAACCATGCCCTGAGAATCCGGAAGCAAGCGTCAAACCCGGGATTTTATCTACGGGGGATATCACTGGGAGGCCGTCCGGCGTTACATCGATCATGCCAGCCCATTCGAGTTCTATGGTGGCTTTTTTAAAAGCGGGCCAAGCTTCAGTGAGATTGCGTAATGCAGCCCGATTCAGTCCGTGATTGACGTTTGGGTCTATTGTCCGTCTCTGCTCGAAAGCAGAGGTACCTTGGTCAGAACTGCGTCGCGACAGGGCCAGTTCTGTCATGAACTCTCGTCCCAGGGAAAGATTCATGTTTTTCCATTGAGAACGCAGTGTGGAAAAGTAGTGATGCCCGATCAGCAAGCTGTCAGGTACGATCGGCACCATGAAAGCTCCCCGGTTCGTAATGATGTATCCGCCGTCCTGGTGTTTGCGAAAAGAGATATCTGGAGTGCCTACTGCGACTTCAGTCATTCCCTCTATCGTCAGAGGAGCCGTTCGAAGGACTGAGGCGACTACCGGTAACGTCAAGAGGGGAACACCGCAGGTAGCCAGAAAGCGTCTCGACCACATGCCGCCGGAAAGGATTACGTTATCGCAACGCACTTCCCCCCGCTCGGTTACAACACCGCTTACTCTGCCTGCCGACATGGATAGCGTTCGCACCGCGCAGTTCTCCACGATGATAACGCCTTTAGCGATAGCCGCCCGTGCGATGGCACTGCTGGCAAGAGTAGGTTCTGCTCGGCCATCAGAGGCTGTATAAATTCCGCCTGCCCAATCGACGGTGCACCCTGGAGAAATATCAGCGATTTCTCTCGCCGTGACCAGGCGTGAGTCGAGCGAGGCATCAGCGACTGAGTTCAACCATTCTTGATGTGAAGCCATTTCCCCGGCTGAGCTGGCGGTATACAAAATACCGGTCTGTCTGTAGCCAACATCGGCATTGAGCCGTTGTGCCATGGTGCTCCATAGTTTTTCTGCGGCGATTGAAAGAGGGAGGTCCAGTTTGGCCCGCCCCATTTTCCTGATCCACCCCAGATTTCGCGAGGATTGTTCGCCAGCAATTCGGCCCTTTTCAAGTACTGTGACGGGGATGCCACGTTCTGCCAGCGACAATGCCGCAGTGAGTCCGATAATGCCCCCTCCGATCACCACCACTGTCGTGGCGGCAGGAAGAACGACAGAAGTCTGAACGGGAGAGATAGAGGGGGCCAAGTTTCTTGTCCTTGATACTGTATACGTTATCGAAAGTGCACTGAATCGCTACGCCCTGAGGCTGCTAAGTGTCACGTATTGTTATGAGTAATCGTGATTTCTTTGACATTGGCCTTTGAGACCCCGCGATAGGCGGTGACTTCAATTTCAACTTTGTATATCTCAGATCCCAGAGGAGGGCTGGTCAGCGTCAGCGTTGGATTAATACCGCGCATTTTTTCTGCGTAGGTGGCCATTACGATATCTATGTCCTTCGCAAACGGTATGAACACGCGCGCGGCAACGATATCGCCAAGCGAAGCGTCAACGGCCGAAAGGGCATGTTCTATATTGGCCAAGACTTGAAGGGTCTGCTCAGCCGGGTCTTCGGGCATTTCCTTTGTGGCGGGATTGCGGCCGGCGGTATTGGATACGAAAATCAGATCGCCGACGGCGATGAGGCGCGAATAGCTACCCAGCTCCTCAAACTTGGATCCGGTTTTAACTTTAATAACGTCGATAACTTCTTTCATGTGGAGTGTCCGGTATTCAATGAAAACTCAGAAGGCGCGGTGGCCGTGCGGGATCAACTTAGCGTTGGGGTTTCCCAGAGATTAAGTTTGACGCCTATGCCTTTTTCGCAGGCATTGCGATAAATCACGGTGCCCCACGCAACGTCTTCTACCGGCATACCGCCGACGGACATGATGATGATTTCATCGTCGTTTTTGCGGCCAGGTGCTTCACCGACAACAATCTTGCCCAGATCCTCGAGCTGGTCAGGTGACATTTTTCCTTCGTCTATCAGATCCAGGAATTGGATGCCCACTACTGGCACGATGTTGTGCACTGGCTTGGGATTTTCTTCATGCCATGCCTGGTAGAGAGAAGGATTGTCCAGAACCTTGCGGATGTCGGGTGACTGCATGCCTTCATCGATACTCGTCAAGGCGGGCATGGACAGAAACGTACCAGGGCTTAACCATTCACGCTTCACCACAGGATAGGCAGAGGCATCGCCAATTGCTCCGGAATTGCAGAATGTGACGATGTCACAGTCGCGTACCACAGCTTCGTTGGTGTCAACCACATGAATGTTGACAATCTGCGGAAAAGTCTCACGAACCCACGATGTAAACGCATCGATATTTTTTTGGCCGCGTCCTTTGACTTTAACTGTGTCAATCTCAGGACATTCGGCAACGAATGCCGAAAGTGAGGTCTTCGCCATCACACCTGGACCCAGGATGCCAACCACCTTCGAATTCTTTTTGGCCAGATGGCGGGCGCCTACGCCAGGCACGGCGCCTGTTCGATAAGCAGAAAGAAGATTCGCTGACATGATTGCCAGAGGAGCGCCCGTATCGGCATCGTTGAGTACGAACAGAAGGATGGAGCGGGGGAGGCCCTTCTCTCTATTCGCGATGTTGGATCCGTACCATTTCATCCCGGCTGTTCGAAATTGACCGCCAAGGTACGCAGGCATCGCCATGAAGCGTCGATCGGGGGTAGGTTTGGGCATGTCCGGAAAAGGTGAGTCTTCGGGAAATACCACCACAGATCCGTGGGAGTTGTTATTGGGACCTGCCATCCGGTAGTCGCCGTGGTACATCAGGGAAAACATTTCTTCCATCGTGTCAACGCAGGCTGCCATATTGGTGACGCCCGCCTGAATCATGTCCGGTTCGGAGAGGTAAATGAAATCAATATTTGGTAAGTTGTGCATAGTCGTTGATGCTCATTTTGAAATACTGCTCTTGCCGCTGATACGAACCTTTCTCAGCGGGGACGTGATCTGACCGGTTGCGCTCTAACCTTCAACGCCGTTGTCATTCTGAATCGAACGGTCCAAATCGCAGGGCCTTCGAATAATCGGGTGAGCCATGACGGTTATGCGCTTTTTTCGGCGCTTAACTGCTCCAAATCAGCCTTGGAGCATTCGGCATGAGTTCTGGCGCTCAAGCTAAACTAGGTAACAGACCACGCTTATCCTACAGTTCGTTTTTTTGAACTCGATGACATTCGAGGCGACACTTGTTGTGGTAATGACAACGCTTGCGCTAGCAGGGTATAGCGGCTATTCCGGTCAAGCACCGATCAACATCATTGCCTAAAAAGCAACATGATCCCTGGTTGCTGTGATTGTGGCCCGATTTCTATGTCAGTAATTTCCTTGTCTTGTTTTTGCAGATTCGACAGGAGCCTTTTCATGATTTCCCCCATTTCTGACATTTCCCTGCTGGAAGAGCGTATTCGGGTACTTGAGGCCGAATCTGCGGTTCGCCATTTACTGAATCGGTATATGTTTTTGTGCGACGTTCCCGGGCCTGAAACACGTGAAAGCGAGCTGGGCCAATTGTTCTGCCAGGACGCAGTTTGGCAGGGGGTCGGTTCTCGGTATGCCCTTAAGTTTGGTCGTGTAGGCGGACGCAAAGCGATAGTGGCGATGCTCATGAGTTACCTGCCGCCGGCTCCACACTTTCTGTCAAATATGCACTTTCTTTCCGGTGAGCAGATATCTGTCGATGGTTTTCAAGCCAAAGGCCGATGGGTAATGCAGCAACTCAGTCGCTACGAGTCTGGCCAATCAGGATCAATTGTCGCCGCCCTCAGCGTGGAATTTCTCTGGGAGGCAGACGCCTGGCGCATCTCCTCTTTTTCAACTGAACGCGTTGATGCCTTTCGTCTCGAGAATGTCCAGGGGGCGTCACTGTGAGCCCGCTGGTCATTGAAGGTTGCATCGGGGGGCCAGGTCGGACGGTCGCCATCAAGGATTCTTTGGATGTGGCAGGTTGGCCAACACGGTGTGGGAGTCGTGCTTTCGAACACGCCCCGCCAGCCCAAAACCATGCAACTGTTGTGAAGGCGCTTCTCGACGATGGTTGGCAAATCATTGGCAAGACTGTGCTGCATGAGCTGGCTTTCGGTGTGACCGGTATCAACGAGTGGGCTGGAACGCCAGTTAATCCACAGGCACCAGATCGGATACCTGGTGGCTCTTCCAGTGGCTCAGCGGTCATCGTTGCTCAGGGAAATGTGGATGTGGCATTGGGTACTGATACAGGAGGTTCTGTGCGCATGCCGGCTGCTTGCTGTGGGGTCTTGGGTCTCAAGCCATCGTTCGGTCGTTTGAGTCGTCACGGTGTGTATCCGGCCTCCAGTTCTCTTGATGTTGTAGGACCCATGGCTCGTGATCTCGAGACGCTCGTGGCCGCGATGACTTCAATGGACTCAACTTTCTCGGCGCATAAGCCTCTCGGGAAATTTCGGGTAGGTTTAGTCAATGTCTCTTGCGATCCTGCGATTGAGCAAGCCATACGGAACGAGATGAATCGTCGCGGCTGGGCCTGGGAAGTCGTCACGCTGCCGCTTCTTGATCAGGCATTCGAAGCTGCATTGACCGTAATTAATGCTGAAACGTGGGCTGCTTATAGTCATTACACCGGCCAGGCTTTACTGGGTGCCGATATTGAGGCGAGGTTACTGCGTGCGGCCGACACTGATGCCGTGGCCGTACAAGCAGCGAATGCGGTGCGCATGGCATTCAGCGAACAGGTAGACCATTTGCTGGAACGCTTCGATACACTCGTCCTTCCGAGTTTGCCTCGTCTGCCACCGCTATTGGTCGATGTGTGCAAGGGTGAATCGGTGATCGATCTGACGCGCTTCCTCAGGCCGTTCAACTTGAGCGGGCACCCTGCATTGAGTGTGCCAATTCCCTATCCGGGTTCCTCCATTAAAACCGGCCTGCAACTCATCGGAGCAAAGGGTGACGATGCACGTCTGTGTGCCATTGCTGGTGCGTTCCTTTGAATAAATCAGCGTTCGTCATCGAGCGCAGCAAGCACGCGGGTCAGGCGGTGCAATCAGCAGGCGGTGCAAGCAAAAAGTGACTCAGTTCCTTCTCGGGCGACCAAGGACCTGATCAGGGATGTCACCCAAAAGGTTGCAGCGTTGCAATCTGTACAACGAATGTCGCTTACGGTGTCATCGTTTCCGCGGCGAAGTACTGCAAGGATACCGGTAGGCCGTACACCGCTATGAAGCCGGCGACATGTGATGCGCAATCTACATCGCGCCGACAATTAGAAGGATACGCTTGAACCAGATTCAATCCGATTGCCACGGCCAGGAATATACACTGCACATTGATGCCTCATTGAATAGGCGTCATGAATCGTGTCATCGAAGACAAGTTCCTGAGTACCCGCCTTTTGGCAAGATAAGCGTTTGGTGAACTTGGCAACGAGTGGAGAGCGATATAAAGAATAGCCAGGCTGCGGTTTTCAGGGGCAGCGCGCAGGTATTGCTTGCGCTTGAGGAGCGCTCGCGTTGGTCCGCAAGGATGCTGCTGCATCGATTTATTTCCGTTATTCATAAAATAATTAGAGTGGAGAATTGGGATGACAGAGCTATCCGAGCCCCTATCTGCAGATGTGCCTGCAGGCGGCCAGCAATTAGAAGGTAATCTAAGTGCTTATAAAATCGCGTTATTGGTGATTGCAGCCGCAGGACCGTTAGGGGCGGTTCTCACCGCAGCCCCTATTGCTTTTGAGCACGGTAATGGCGCTGGCCTTGCCGGAGCATTCCTGCTGGCAGGAATTCTGATGATTTTTTTCTCGATAGGGTATGGCGAATTAATCCGGGCGATCCCGGGGGCCGGCGCATTTTACAAATACCTCACGGTGATCTTTGGACGGGGCGTAGGAGCGGGGGCGGCATGGGTTGCCTTAGCCTCTTATCTGGCGATTACCACGGCGATTGCTGTGGCGTCCGGGTATTACACGAATATGACCCTGCAAGGGTTTGGTATTGATATCGGCTGGGCAGCATGGACCGTCTTATATGTGGGGGCGATCTGTTACCTGGGTCGGGCGAATATTGATTTTGCCGCAAAGATCCTCGTGCCTTTGGTGCTTGCAGAGTTCTTTGTGCTTTTTCTACTGGGTATTTCCATATTCTTGGATAAAGGTCTTAACGCCCTCCCGGTTCAAGCCATCTCGGTGGACGCAATAATGTTGCCGGGGCTGGGGGTTGGGCTCATGGTGGCGCTGGCATCATTCCTCGGTGTCGAGTCCGCCGCGCTTTATGCGATGGAAGCCAGGAAGCCAGCAAAAACCATTCCGCATGCCACTCGTTTGGCGGTCGTTTTGGTAGGCGTCGCCTACTTGATCATTATCTGGCTGATCATCGGTGAGGTTGGGTTTGACTCCATCAAGGACGAGGCAGCAATAGCGAAGGGCGGGTTGGTCATTAATCTGTTCACGACTCGTCTGGGTAGCACGATGGCGACGATTGTTTCCCTCATGCTCTGCACCAGCAACTTTTGCTGTTTGTTGTCACTGCATAATGCTGCGACGCGCTATGTTCAAGTTTTGGCCAAAGACAGACACTTGCCGAATGTGCTTTCACATGTTCATGAAACGAAAAAATCTCCAGCCAATGCTAGTCTTCTTGTAACCGTGCTCGTTGCGCTGACCATTATCGTCTCTTCCTCCCTGGGCTATGACGCCTTTGTATTTTTGTTTCCCGTAACGGTGGCATTGTCGACGCTTGGATTGATAGGGCTTCAGACATTTGTCACATTGGGGGTCGTCGTTCACTTCAAAAAAGCCAACGATAAACGGTATTTTAAAACATTACTCTGCCCACTCATCGCACTGGCGGGTCTTAGTACTGCCGTTTATCTTATCTACGATAATTACGGCATGCTAACGGGCAGTGAATCTGCCTGGGTCAATGGCACTCCATTACTTCTGGTTGTCTTGTTTCTCTACGGGATAATCAAGGGGCGCTTCAGGAAAGCTGACTCCTCCGGGATCAAATGATATAGGCCTTACCTAAACCGCCGTTAAGCTTGATCCAGGTGGGCTTACGCTTGTTGTCTTTAAAACAATAAACCTCTCGCGGTCGGCGGTTGATGAGCTGTGGGTGCGGGCTTAAGGTTATTTAAAAATGACTCTCGTCACATTGCGATAGAAAGGTAATTAATTGTGAGCGATTTAATTAACGTTGTCGGGTTTGATATGGAGCCCGCAAGCTTGGTCAAGCACGACCGCGTGCACACCTCGTTGTACACCGACGCCAAGCTGTTTGACATGGAACTGGAAAAGATTTTCTACAGTACCTGGGTCTGGGTCGCGCACGTCAGCGAGATCCCGGAGGCGGGCAGCTACAAAAGCACCTACATCGGCAAGCAGCCGGTGATCGTGGTGCGCGACCGCAAGAAACAGGTCCATGTGCACCTCAACCGCTGCCGCCATCGCGGCGCTACGGTATGCGAACACAAGAAGGGCAAGACCAACAGCTTTGTCTGCCCATATCACGGCTGGAGTTACGCGCTGGATGGTTCACTGCGTGGTGTGCCGAGCCCTGAAAGCTACGGTGATTGCCTGGATAAGGGCGAGCTGCCTCTGGTCAGCCTGCGTGTTGAAGAATACGCGGGCATGCTGTTTGCCACGCTCAAGGATGACATCGAACCATTGGTCGACTTCCTCGGGCCTGCCAAGAAATGGATCGACCTTTTCATGAAGCAGGGCGCCGGTTACCCGATCAAGGTCCCAGGCGAGCACCGTTTTCGCTTTCCGGGCAACTGGAAAATCCAGCTGGAAAATACCACAGACGCTTACCACTTCCCTCTGGTGCACAAGTCATTCCTGGCATCGGTTGATGAGCAAACCCTCAAACTGTTCGACTTCGTTGAAGGGCCGGGTTACGTCGAAGACCTTGGTAACGGGCACAGCGTAATGGTGATGATCCCCGACCTGGTGGATCTTGAAGCCGATCTCGACAAACCGATTCCGGAGCGCTTCGAGGAGCTTGCTGCGCAATTGCGCGAAGACGGTATCGAAGAGCAGCAAGTGCGCCGTATTGTTCGTGCTGTCGGTGGCTCGGGTTTCAATCTTAACCTGTTCCCCAACGTTGCCTGTTCCATGGCGTTTTTCCGCGCGCTGCAACCGATATCGGTGACAGAAACAGAAATTCATCACTCGGTAATCACCATGGACGGCGGCCCTGCTATAGCCAACCGCTACCGCCTGCGTTTGCATGAGCACTTCCAGGGTCCGATGGGCTTTGGTACTCCGGACGATTCCGAAGCCTGGGAGCGTGTGCAGAAAGGCGCCAGTGCTGGCGAAGACCTGTGGATCATGTTGAACCGTGGCCTGCCGGGTGAGAAACCGACCGAAGACGGGCTGGTCAGCGACGTAAGCGCCGAGACCGGCATGCGCGCTGCTTACCAGCAGTGGAAAAAGATGATGACGGCAGAGACTAAGTAAATGAACCTGCAATTACTGAACCAAGTCACCGCTTTTATCTGGGCTGAAGGCGACATGCTCGACCATGGCGAATTCGACACCTGGTTGAGCCTGTGGAACGAAAAGGGTACTTACATTATCCCGATCAATCCCAAGGAAGAAGACTTCGAAAACACCCTCAACTACGCCTATGACAATCATCACATGCGTCAGTTACGAATCCAGCGTCTGACCGGAGGTGATTCGATTTCCACCAGCCCGCAGCCGCGTACCGTGCGCACCCTGTCACGTTTTCGTGTGCTGTTCGAAAGCGATGAAAAAGTGACGGTCCGTTGCGCGCAAAACGTGCGCGAGTTCCGTAAGGACTCGCTCAAACATTACAGCGCGGACATCGTCTACGAGCTTGAACGCGTCAGTGACACTTTCAAGATTCAGCGTAAGTTGATTCGTTTGATCAACGCTGACGACGCGCTCGCTGGGATAGGTTATATACTTTAAGTTAACAGTTCGGGTGCCGAAGACGAGGAGTGTCCGAACTGTTTCTGCCGACTATAACAGTGGTGCCTTCTGACACTCGCCAAGCGTTTTGATCGGAAGGCACTTTGTCGGGGTTGAACAGGGTCTACTGAGGGTGTCGGTTATAGATTTAAATATCAGTCTCTGTAGAGGCGGGTGTTTTCTGTCGGGTCAGCATACTCAAATTTTTAGCCCTTCTTATACGTGGCACAGGCTCTACAGAAAAAGCACGTCAGACTCGATTGTTGTACAGATAATAATGCTCATGTTAGGCCTGCTAGAGAGGTATTCAAGCAAGATATCGCGAGGAGGTGAAGATTTAAAAAAACGCAACAGATGTTTAAAGCATAGACTGCGCAACTATTAATCGGTAGCTCGCATTGACTACCCCAACGACTGCAGAATCCTGGCGGCATTTAAATGCAGGTGAGGAATAGCCCATTTAATGTATCGCTTAACCCAATAAAAAAAATGGAAATGCAACCATGCGTCGATATTCCCTGCTTCACTTTTGTACCCTCGCTGCACTGTTCAATGCAACAACTCCCGCGGGCGCTTATGAGCTTTTTTCCCGAGATGACACCCATCTCAATGCTAACTTGGATGCGGTTTTTGGCGTTTTCCACAGTCGTGAAAGTTATCCAGCCTCTGGCCGGTTAACACAGGGGGCGTCCTCATGGCGAGAGGGCTACATCAAGTACGGCGTGAGCGGCGATCAGGGATTGCGAGGCGCAGGGACGGCCTATGGTGCCTTCTCACTGGTCAGTTCGGCCACTTGGGGGGACGGGGACGCTGCTGGCTACACTGATGGATCTGAGCGCACCACCAAGATTGAAGATGCTTATTTGGGATGGCGCTCGGGCAACCTGGTTGAAGTCCTTGGCAAAGACGGCATCGACTTTTCATTCGGTCGACAGAATATTGCAGTGGGCGACGGCTTCCTTATTCAGGGCGATGCCTTCAGTGCAGGTCGCGGCCTCGGCGACGGGCAGTACAATCGTGGAGGTGCTTTCTACGTGGCTGCCCGCAAAGCGTTCGATAAGACAGCCGTGTTGCGCATTGGCGGTAAAGAGGGCTGGCGTGGCGATCTGATGTGGCTTAAATCCGATAACCCCTCTCAGGCCAATACCGAGATGTACGTCGGTACGCTGGAACACGTGGCTGCAGCCGGTACGGTTGGCCTGACGTACATCAACACCACGAAAATCGCTGAACAGTACGCTTCGCCCCTGCAGCTTGAGCGTGAAGGCATGAAGACCTACAGCGTGCGCGCAGTGGGTAATGCTGGCGTGGAAAACCTGTTTTTGTCGGGTGAATACGCCAGGCAAAACAAACCGAATGCGGCGAATGAGGACGCTTGGTATCTGGAAGCAGGGTGGACCTTTGCTGATGCTCCGTGGAGGCCGAGCGCCAGCTATCGCTACAGCCGCTTTTCAGAAGGTTATGACACCTTGTTTTATGGGACGGGTCGTGGCTACGGCACATGGTTCCAGGGTGAAGTGGCCAGTAACTATGCCGGCCCCTTCAACAATAACGCTCGTATCCAGAATGTTACGTTCAAGGTCAATCCTTTGGAAAGCCTGACCCTCGGAGCCATGTACTTTAATTACGACACCATCGATCGTAACGTGAGTAACACCGATGGTCATGAAATCGACTTGTATGCCGAATGGCGCGTTAATCAGCACTTGACCGTTTTGCCGTTGTTAGGCATCTACCAGCCAGACAAGAGCGCAGAGAAGGGGGGGACGCAGTTGGGTAACAACGATACAAATGTGTACACCCAGTTGGTGTTTTCTACGACATTTTGATACCTGGCAGGTGACTGATGTCACCTGTTTTTGTTCCTCGCCGTTTAGATAAAGTTGTATCCCTGCACACGCCATAGCTCACCGTCGGATCGCCGAGTTTTGCCTGGCAAACGTTCTGTACTTCTTGCGAGATCTAGCTTGATCAAAGAAAAGCATGACGTAAATAACGCAGTCAGCACTAGAAACCGGCAGAGCGTTTCATCCGTGCGCCTGGAATAGTTTCCACTTTTGCTCCTTGGTGGAGGTGCCCTCGTTCCCGAGGGCACCCTTTTTAGACAGCCACTCTTTTTGAGCGGTTCTTGGCCGCTTTATTCTGGCGTTGCGTTTCCCAAGACTATTTCGTCTGGAGCACTCACGATTTTAGCCCCATCGACTTTCCTGACAGCGTCGCCGCGACATCGAGCATCATTTCGCGCCAACGCCGAGGGCCGGCTTGAAGCTTGATGTCCGAAATTTACAATACCGTCACCAACCGCACGCCGATACTCGACCTCGATAGCGTGGGAGCAGTCGATACCTCCTTCAGTCGAGAATAATAATGTCCACTACCACAAACATAGACTTGATCTACTTGTCCGAGCGCGTATCGCTTCGATCGTTTCTGATTTGACCCAAACCTCATGCCACTGTAGGAGCGAGGTTGCTCGCTCCTACGCAGATTAGCGGAGCGAAGCTATGCACTCAGCCAGCAGTTTCTTCACCACTCGAGCAGGCCTGAACCTGCATGTCCTGCGCTCGGACTTTCTGCCGGCGGCGACCCTGCAAGCCATGCGCGACTGCAATGCGCAGGTGCGCACCGCCGAAGTCGCGGACGCCAGCCATTATGTGCACGACGACCAGGGCGCGGGCCTCAACCGCCTGGTCATCGAGTTTCTTCACAGACTCGCGATTTCCGGTCGATGAACCCGCGGGCACGCCTGATTGTATTGCTCTCATCATTGACGGCCTTCGGGCCGTTTTCGATTGACACTTACCTGCCCAGCTTCCCGCAAATCGCCGAGGACCTGTCGACCAGCACTGCGCAGGTGCAACACACCATCAGCGCGTTTCTCGCCGGGCTGTGCCTGGGCATGTTGTGCTACGGCCCGTTGTCCGACCGCTATGGCCGACGCCCTCTGCTGCTTGGCAGCCTGGTGCTGTACGCGGCAGCGACCCTGGGTTGCCTGTTTGCCGGCAGCGTCGAACAATTGATTGCCTGGCGCTTTTTCCAGGCGCTCGGTGGCGCGGGCGCGCTGGTACTGGCGCGCGCCGTTGCCAGGGACATGGTCGGCCTGGTGGAGGCCGCCAAAGTGCTGTCGTGGATGCACGTGTTGACGATGATGGCGACACTGGTCGCGCCGATGATCGGCACCTGGCTGGTGCTGATCCAGGGTTGGCGCACGATCTTCGCGACCTTGTTCATCCTGTCCAGCCTGTGCCTGTTGCTGGTTACCCTGACGCTTAAGGAAAGCCTGCCGATACAGGATCGCGGCGCGTCCGTGGCGGCGGCTTTCGCGGCCTACCTTGCCATTGCCCGCCAGCCCAGGGCGGTGGCACTGATCCTGTGCATGGCCTTGGGCTTTGGCGGCATGTTCGCCTTTATCACCGCTTCGCCTTTCGTGTACGTGATGTATTTCGGTGCCTCGCCTCGGGTATTCAGCGCATTGTTCGCCTTGAACATCCTCGGCATCATCCTGGTGACCTTCATCAATGCGCGCTGGGTCGGCCGTTATGGGCCGCAACGCATGCTCGGCGTGGGCGCGGTGCTGGTCAGCGGGGCAGGGCTGGGGCTGATGCTGGTCGGCTATACCGAATGGGGTGGACTGGCGAGTATCGTGTGTTGCATGGCGCTGTACATGGGTGTGACCGGGTTGATCGGCGCCAATTGCATGGCCAGCCTGATGACGCTGTTTCCACGCCGGGCCGGCGCGAGCGTGGCGTTGGGGATTTCGGTGCAATTTGCCACTGGCGCGCTGGCCAGTGTGTGGGTCAGCGAGTTGGCTGATGGCACCGCGTGGCCGATGTGCCTGGTGGTGGGGTGTTGCGGGTTGGGTAGTCTCGTCGCTTATGCGGTGAGCCGTCGCCTGCCTGCTCGGGCGGTCGCAATGCAAGCTTGAGTCCGGTGGCAGTTGAGTTGTCAGCCCTGACCAAGAATTCGGCAATACTGGACATGCCAGCCAGGCAAATCCGCTACACACTGTAGGCGTGATAGGCCCTGATAATAAAAAGGTAGTCTGGTATGTCGTTGTCTCTGGAAAACCCTTCTTCGTACTACACCATGACCCGTAAATACGATCTGTATTATCGGGATCTCGAAGGGGATATCGAGGCAGAGGTTGTGATTATCAGGGGCGGTTTTTCGGGTATCAACACGGCGCTGGAGCTGGCCGAGCGCGGTATCACCAACGTGGTGATGCTGGAAGCCAATTACTTGGGCTTCGGCGGTTCGGGGCGCAACGGCGGCCACGAGATGGCGGGCATCGGCCATGATCTGGAGAATATCGAAAAGGACGTCGGCCCCGAGGGGCTCAAGGCAATCTTCGAGATCAGCGACCTGGGTGCAAGCCTGATCAAGCAACACATGGCGCGGTATGACATCCAGGCAGATTTTCGGCACGGTTATGGTTACCTGGGCTTCAATAAGCGCCAGGGGAAGCTGTTGCAGTCCTGGGCCAAGGGTTTCCAGAGCCTGAATCCGGATCAAGAAATCACTTACCTGGAAGGTTACGAAGTGCGCAGCATCGTCGGGTCCGATATCTACACCTGCGCGCTCAAGCATATGGGCAATGGGCATATCCATTCGCTGAACCTGCTGCTGGGGCAGGCTCAGGCATTCACTGAAATCCATGGCAGCAGGATTTTCGAGCAGTCTCCTGTGCTTGAGGTGAACTATGGGACTCAAGTCCCCGCGCGAACCGCAAAAGGGTCGGTCAAGGCCGACAAACTGCTGTTTGCGTGCGGGGCCTTTCTCAACAAGCTGGACCGCTCGCTCGACAACTCCACCATCAACGTCTACGCAATCAATACGGTCACCGAGCCGCTGACCAATGAAATGATCGAGCGCATCAGCCCGATCCGTGGCGCCTTCAGCGATATCACGCCGATCATTGATTATTACCGGATCACCGCGGATAACCGGCTGATGTACGGCACCGCCGGCATGCTGCTCGAGTATGTCCCGCTGGACCTGAAGGCGTGGAACCATAAAAAGATGCTGAAACTGTTTCCCTACCTTGCCACCACCAAAATCGATTTGGCCTGGGGCGGCCCGATGGATTGCTCGTTGAACCTCTTCCCGCAGGTCGGCACGTTGGATGAGCATCCGAATGTGTTCTATGTGCAGGGATATTCCGGGTTCGGGGTCACACCCAGCCAGGTGATCGCCAGAGTCATCGCCGACGGCATGAGCGGTGGCTCGCCCGCCTGGGACGCGATGAGTTCAATTCCGCGCAAGCGTATTTTCGGCAAGGATCGTTTCAGGGCAGTGCTGTGCTCTCTGGGCAAGGTTTCTCGCCAACTCAATGCCTACCGTGTAGGCCGTCGTTAAGCAAACGTGGACTTCTGTTCATCAAGCCGGGATACCTCAATGAAAATTACAAAAAAAAATCCGATCGATAAAACTTCCGTTTACTTGTGTGCAGGGCTGGTCTCGGGGGCGGGCGCACTATTATTGAACGTGCTGCCGGTCCTGTTTGGAGCGTTTGCCGAGCGATTCGGGCTGGGCGAGCACCAACTGGGTAACCTCGCCATGGCGATGAACCTGGGATTCGGCGCGTTCGGGCTGGCGTCATTGCTGTGGATTCACCGGCTCAGCTGGCGGGTTATTTCGGCGTTGTCGTCGGCGCTGGTGGTGGGCGCGGTGTTGTTTGTTTTGCGCGAGCCTTCCTATGAAATGCTGCAGGTGATCATGGCCTTGGCGGGTGCCGGGACAGGCGCCTTGTATGCCCTGGCCATGACGATTTTCGGTGACAGCTCTCGGCCCGAACGTGCGTTTGGTTTCAAGCTGGGTATCGAGACGGTACCGGGCGCCTTCCTGCTCATCCTGCTGCCAGTGGCGGTGGCGCCGGTGTGGGGCTTTGAAGGCATGTTGATCACCATCGCCCTTGCCATGGTGGTGATGGGCATTCTGCCGCTGCCTTGGGTGCCGCGTCGCAGCGAGCGCCAATTGGATGCGTCCGATGCTGCTGTCCAGATTGCCAGTACTGAGAGTCGCGCCATCGTGTGGTTGAGTCTGGTGGCCAGCCTGGTGTTCCTGACCGGCATCATGTCGGTGTGGGCGTTTCTCGAACTGATGGGGAAAAAGACCGGACTGAGCTCCGATACCATCGGGATGGTGCTGGCGCTGGGCTTTTTGATCAATGCAGGCGGTGGTTTCATCGCGTCGGCAATCGGCCTGAAGGTGGGGCGCTTCATGCCGGTGGCGGTTATCATACTCGCGGAGTTGCTGGGCCTGGTGGCGCTGGCGCAGTTTTCCTCTCTGACGACCTATGTCGTAGGGGTCATTTGCTTCCTGTTTTCGATCAGCTTCGTGCTGGCTTACACCTTTGGCGTCATGGCCGAGTTCGACCTGTCGGGCAAGCTTGTCGCGTTGGGCGCACTGTGCCTGTCTCTCGGTGCGGCATTCGGGCCAGCTATCGGTGGGTTCCTGATCGAGGCGTTTGGCTACTCAGCGGTATTCGTGTTCTCTGGCGCCTGTTCGGTTGCGGTCCTGGCCATCTATGGTGCTGCGGTGTTGAGAGCTCGGTTGGCGTTCAATCGCGCCAGGGATTCAGACACCGCAGTCATGTCCAGACTGTGAAGCAGGCGACCACCTGTTATTCAGCGCGCACTGCGCTGCTGCGCTGAGCCTCGACGAACGCCGCCAGGCGTTCGCTGGCATCGGCATTCAGCTCTTTGTAAGACTCCCCGGTGGCCTGCGCCATGGTCTTGATCATGCGCTTGGGCGCCAGCCAGTAGTACAACGCCGCCGACTGGCCTTTGAGTCATGCGCTGAAGTTGGATTTCGCAGCGCGTGGTCGACACCACAGGCTATCGGGCCTGGTCTGCGAACTATATGGGCTGGCGCCCTTGCACAAAGGTTTGGCAACAGCAGGCAAACCACGGCCTTCCAGTTGATTTTTTTGCGAGTTGGCGCGCTCTGTGCTTAATCATTAAAAGTAAGATTTTTTTGTTACCTGAATCACGTGAAAAGCGCACTAATAATGGGCGTGCCCCTGGGAGAATATGATGAATGGTCAAGCGTTGTCGGCATGGAACGAAAGTGTGAACGCGGCTTGCGGTCGTTTCGAAACGCGCTATGACCATTGCCAGAGCCTTTTCATCGGGGAAATGAAACAAACACTGATAGGCAGCACGGCTGTTGCTCACATCCGCAGCAATGCCCATGTGATTGCCATGGATAGTCGGTCAAGCGGGCGCGATTCAGTGGGCCGGTGTTTCCTTGTGTTACAACAGCAGGGTTCAATGGCCATTGAACTGGGGGACCGGGTGGTTGACCTGCGGGCGGGTGACCTTGCTTTGCTCGACTTTTCCGAGGGGGTAAAAATGATCCCCCAGGGGTTGTTTTCCCATGTGTCGATCCCTCTGCCGCGTGAGCTGTTCAAGGACCTGGAGCGCGCCCGCTTCGGCAAACTGTCGACTACGGGGGGTTGTGGTCAACTGCTTGGCACGCTGGTGCGTCAGGTCGCTGGAGGCGAGCTGGCTCAGTGGTCTTGCCCGCAGGATGGCGACGGCGTGCAACGAGCCTTGGTTGCCTTGCTTGAGTCGGTGATGGAGTACCGCGCCAGCGACCACTCGCCGGGGTGGCAGTTGCATGAAGTGCAATCGGTCATCCAGCAGCGGCTCGACTCACCGCGGCTGTCGCCGGCGTCGTTGTCCGAAGAACTTGGCATTTCCAGCCGCCAGCTCTACCGGCTGTTCGAGGCCAGTGGCGACAGTGTTTGCCGGTACATTATGCGTGAGCGGCTGTTGAAGGCGGCGCAGGATTTGCGCGACCCCGTTTGCTCGCATCGCTCGATCACCGAGATCGCCAGCTATTGGGGGTTTGCCGACTCGGCGCATTTTTCCAAGACGTTCAAAAAGCAGACGGGGCTGACACCGAGCACCTACAGAAGTCGCGGGCGCTGAGTCCGGGTTCAGCGAACCGTGCGGATATGACTGCTTTCGTGTCGCATCCGCGCGGCTTTTTGTTGTCCGCGATTTGAGCGCAACCTGACAATAATTTGCAAAATGCTGTCCAGCATGTCCAATCAATCGGCGCCCGACTGCATCAGAATTTCTGTGTACCAGCTTAGAAACCGGCCCACAGCGATCTGATCCATTCATTCATTGAAACGGGTGCTTCATGACCAAGAAAGTATCGTCTTCCCTTGTGCTTCTGGCTGCACTGGCCTGCGGCTTTCCACACGCGCAGGCGCAATCCTCCGAACCGCTGCAGAGCACCATTGAGAACAAGCTGAACGGTATTGCCGCCAGCCGGCCGAAGAAAGACGCCAGGACAGTTGTCGAGCAGGTCTACACCGAGCAGACCCAGATCACCGGCGAAGGGGCAGCGGAGCGTTATCAGGGCAAGGCGCAGCTTACCGGCCTGGTTCAGCACCTGATGGCGGGCTCCAGGAGCACCGTCATCCATCTCAACCGGTTGGTGCAACTCAACGATGAGTCGGCCTACACCTGGGTGACGTGGGACGTGACTCCGGCCGGCAACGAGGAGCAGTTGAGTACGGCGGGGCGATGCGTGTCTGCCGTACTCGTTCACAAATAATGTTGGATCTCTACCTATCAGGTAGATAGAGATCTGCTTTTGATCTGCCCTCAAGTTCCTTCGTGTCAGTAGCGGATGATCACCGATTTCAGCTCGGTATAATCGTCGATAAACGCACTGCCGAACTCACGCCCGACACCCGACGCTTTCATCCCGCCAAACGGCACGCTGGGGTCGACGAAGGTGTGCATGTTGACCCACACCGTGCCCGCTTCGATTCGCGGGATCAGACGCAAGGCCTTGGACAGGTCGTTGGTCCAGATGCTGGCGGTAAGGCCGAACGGGCTGTCGTTCATTAGCTCGACCAGTTCTTCTTCATCGTCGAACCCCAGCACGCACACCACCGGGCCGAAGGTTTCTTCGTGCAGCAGTGGGTCGTCCTTGCCGGTGGCCACGATCAGCGTCGGTTCCACGTAGTAACCGGCGCGGTCCACTGCACGTGCGCCGCACACCACCTGGTTGCCCTGCAGGGCGCGGTCGAAAAAGCCGAGGATTTTGTCGAAGTGCGGCTTGTTCGACAGCGGGCCGAACTGGGCGTGTTCGTCCAGGGGCGAACCGATGACCATCTGCGACAGCATCGCGGCCATCTTCTGCGTCACTTGCTCGACGAGGGAGCAGTGCACGAACAAGCGCTCCGGTGAGGCGCACACTTGACCCTGATGCACATAGGCCGACTGCACGAAGCGCGCCACGGCGTCATCGACATTGGCATCGGCCAGTAGTGCCGCCGCGTTCTTGCCGCCCAGTTCCAGAGTGACGCGGGTCAGGTCGGCGGCCATGGCGGCCTTGCCCACGGCAATGCCGGTGGGCACCGAGCCGGTGAACGACACCTTGCGCACCTGCGGGTGTGCGATCAACTGCTGACCGACCTGGCCACGGCCGTTGACCACGTTGATCACGCCCGCCGGAATCCCGACCTCAATCGCCAGTTCTGCCAGGCGTAGCAGAGACAGCGGCGTGTATTCGCTGGGTTTGAGCACGACGGTGCAGCCGGTAGTCAGCGCGGCGCCGAGCTTCCATACGCCGATCATCAACGAGAAGTTCCACGGCACGATGGCCGCCACCACGCCCACCGGTTCGCGCAGGGTGTAGGCGCTGTACTGCTCGCCGTCCATGGCCGGAAACGACGGGGTCATTGTCTGGCCGCCGATCTTGCTCGCCCAGCCGGCGAAGTAGCGCAGGAACACCGCGCTCTGGCCCACTTCGATATGCCGCGACAGGTTGATCGATTTGCCGGAACTCAGGGTTTCCAATTGCGCCAGTTCTTCGCCGTTGGCTTCTATCAGATCTGCCAGGCGGTTGAGCAGGACGCCGCGCTGGTAAGGCGTGACCTGTGCCCAAGCGCCCTTGAAGGCGGTAGCCGCGCTGTCGACGGCCAGGTTCACATCTTCGGCCTGCGCATCACGCAACTGCGCAACGGTCTCGCCGGTGCCGGGGTCGATCACGCCGATGCGCTGCGCTGACGCGCTGGTGTGCACGGCGCCATCGATGAAGTTGGAATGATCGCGACCCAGGAAAGCAACGACTGAGGGCAATAAGGCAATGTGCATGGCGGGGCTCCAGTGAAAGGTTCGTCGCGCCCGTTGGGCGCTCGAAAGACCTCTGCATTAAAAGCCGATACGCGCCTGGCTGCTTGTTCAAGCCTGCCAGGAAGTTGACTATGCGCGACAGGCTATGTCGCGGCTGGCCTAGGGCTCGCCGAGGTTGTCGAACACCGTTTCGAGCAGGCGGCTCAGGCGCTGGATCTGCGCTTCAGTCATGCCGGTGAAGCTGCGTTTGAATACATCGCGGGTCGCCACCTGGATGCGTTCGATCGCCGCGCGGCCCTCAGGGGTGATTCGCACCTGGGTGACGCGGCCGTCGTCCTCGCAGGGCGCGGTATCGACCAGGCCATCTTCCTTCATGCGATAGACCGTCTTGGTGATGGTAGACAGCTTGGCGATCGCGTGGGTGGAAATCTCAGAAATGCTCGACTGGCCGTTCTCCTTGAGGATCAGCAGCACGCGCCAGCGCGGGATATCCAGGCCGATTTTCTTCAACGCCTTTTCCATGTACTGGCTGTAGCGGCCATGCACCATGGCCAGCCAGTAGAACGGAAAGTCTTCCTTGTGAAAGTTTTCGCTGCCGGGGTCGTAGCGGTTTGCGGTTTTTTTTACAGAAGTCATGGCGTGCTCATGTCAGAGGAGGCGAGTAATCATAGACTTTTCTCGTGAATTGGGCACGGTTATTGAGCCGTACGGTCTGGGTCGACAATCATAAATATAATTGACAATTCACGTAATATTCGGTGAGTGTGAAAAAAAGGAAAGGGCGCATCGGGCGTCCGTATTCCGTAATTCGTACTGAAGGTGACGTGACATGACCCTGGTGATTGAACAGCTTTCCCTTGGCGGCGATGGTCCGACCGTGATGGTCAAGGACACTATCGATATCGCCGGCCTGCCAACGCGTGCGTCGAGCCAGGCCCTGGCGGATGCCGCGCCGGCCACCGCCCACGCCGATGTGGTGCAGGCCTTGCTGGACAAGGGCTGTCGCCTGGCGGCGAAAACCAGTCTGCACGAGCTGGCGTTCGGCACCACGGGCATCAATCACTGGGCCGGCACCGCGCCGAACCCGCGTTTTCCGGGGCGTATTCCAGGCGGTTCCTCCAGCGGCTCGGCAGCTGCCGTGGCTGCGGGGCTGGCGGATTTCTCCCTGGGTACGGATACCGGCGGTTCGGTGCGCATCCCCGCGTGTTGCTGTGGTGTGTTCGGTTTTAAGCCGACGTTCGGACGGGTCAGCCGCCGTGGCGTGATGCCGACGCACAGCAGCCTCGACTGTGTCGGCCCGTTTGCCGCGAGCCTGCCGATGCTGGTCACGGCCATGCAGGCGATCGACACGACCTTCAAGCCCGTGCCGACACCCGCCGCGCCGCGCCTGGGGATTGTGACGGTGCAGGCCAGCAAGGAAGTACAGCGCGTGATCGACGCTGCCATCGCCGGCAGCCAATTGCCCAATGAACCCCTCACGCTGCCCAGCCTCAAGGCGGCCTATGACGCCGGCATGGTGGTGATCAACCGCGAGACCTTCGATGCCTGCGGACATTTGCTGGACACCGGCAAGGTCGGCGCCGACATCGCCGCGCGCCTGGCGGCCGCCGACAACACCACGGCCACTGCGCTGGCCGAGGCCGAGCAGGTGCGCCTGCGCTTCACCGCCGAAGTCGATGCGGCGCTGCAACAGGTCGACGTGCTGGTGCTGCCAACCATGCCGGACTTCCCCTTGACCCTGGCCGAGGCGACCGACACCCAGGCGGTGCTGGGCATGACCGCCTTCGTCCGCCCGTTCAACCTGTCGGGGCATCCGGCGCTGAGCATCCCGCTAGCCAGTGCCGAGGGCCTGCCGGTTGGCCTGCAACTGGTGGCCGCCAAGGGCGCGGATGAGCAACTGCTGGCCATCGCCGGTCGCCTGCTTGAAAGCCTGTACGCTGGGCATGGTGGCTGAAATGAGCACAAGCATTCCCCGCGCAGACTTGGAACAACGCCTGCGTCGCTTTGAGATCCAGGACAGCGTCCGCGCCTGCATGAACCGCTACATGGTGTTGTGTGACGCCCTCGACGCACACACGCCGCTCGACGAACTGGCCGGCTTGTTCACCGAAGATGCGGTGTGGGAGGGCAAGGGCGCCAAGTACGTCCAGAGCTTCGGCGGCTATCGCGGGCGCGCAGCCATTGCCGCGATGTTCGCCGGCTACATGAAAACCCCGGCGCACTTTGCCCTCAATGTGCACTTCCTCGCCAGCGAGCTTATCGAGGCGCGGGACGCCGCCGTGGTCGGCAGTTGGGTGATGTTGCAGACGTCCACCTTCGCCAGCGGCGCCTCCCACCTCAACGCCGCGCGTCTGAGCGTGCGCTTTGCCGAGGAAGACGGGCAGTGGCGCATGGCGCATTTCCAGACCGAAAACCTGTTCAGCCGCCCGGTACAGGCGTGGAGCAGCGACGCCGAGCTGCCGGTGCCCAAGCCTGCCGCACAGGTGAGCGATAGCGCTCACGAATAACCCCTGACTTTCATATTCCGCGACTGCCGATAACGGCGGGCGCGCTGTGCGCGTGGCGCCTGGAGATTGCTTTGAAACTGTTCGAACTGTTGACCTTCACCTTGCGTGTACGCACCGTGCCGCAAGCCTTGCCACGCCTGGAGCAGAGTTTGCGCGAGGCGGGCGAGGGCGTGCATTTGATGGGCTGCTGGGTATCGGAAATCGGCTCGCAGAATCTTATCGCGGTGCTGCGCGGGTTCGACGATGGCGGCTGTCGTGAACGCGAACGCGAGCGCTATCTGCTGGCGTCCGATGGCTTTGCGATCGGCGAATTTCTGCTTGAACAGCAAGTGGATGATTACAGCGCCTTCGATTTTGTCGAACCGCTGCCTCCCGGGGCTCATGGCCCGTTCTATGAATTGCGCGAATACAACCTCGTGCCCAGCGGGCTGGCACCGACGTTGCGTGGTTGGGTCAAGGCCGTGGAGCGGCGCACCGGACCGGACTATTCCCAGGTGTATGCCGCGTTCTATGCCACCAGCGGGCAGATTCCGCGCTACTTGCACATCTGGCCCTACAGCTCGCTGGAACAGCGCCTTGAAGTGCGAACTCGCGCCGTGGCCGAAGGCGCCTGGCCGCCGGAAAATTCCGCGCCGCAACTGTTGCAGATGCACTCCACGGTCTATCTGCCGGCGCCGTTCTCGCCGCTGCGCTGAAAAAATTGCACAGAGCACCCCCTGTAGGAGCGAGCTTGCTAGCGGAGAACTCTCAGACACCGCGTTTATCCAGGTGGTACACGTCATCGTTGAGGTTTTTAGCGGGCAAGCTCGCTCCTAAATTTTTATATTTTTTAAAAATAAATTTTTAATTTATTAACGATAATCCCATTTAAAACAATGAGTAATACTTATTTCATCCAATATTTACGCAAAATATTACGTGATTAGTATTGTTTTTAAGCGTGATAAATCAATTGACAATTCACGTAACCAAGCTCAAATTCACCCCAACGGCACCCACAAAAACAAAGGTAACCACTATGCCGATCCATCGCCCTCGTTACGCCCCGCGTCCCCGCTCGACGCTGAATTCCCGCCCAGCCCAATACCGTTCCTGAAAACGGAGTCAATCTATGCATTCGCTTAAAAAACCAGCGGTTGATACGGTGAGCTCGCTTGCCAGTGGCCCCGCCTTCGAAGCCTTGCTGGTCGATGTGCGTGAACGTGCCCGAGCCGGCGAGTTCGACTGCCAGCGCCACATTTCCCAGGACGTGATCGAGGCCTTCAAGCAGCACGGCGTTTACCGGGCACTGGTGCCCAAGCGCTTTGGTGGCCTGGAGTGTTCGCCGGCCGAGTTCTGCCAGGTGATCGAGCGTATTGCCCAGGCCGATGGTTCCGCCGGTTGGGTTGCCAGCTTCGGCATGAGCCCGGTGTACCTCGCGGCGCTGCCGCTGGAGAGCATCGCCAAGGTGTATGCCAACGGTCCGGACGTGGTGTTCGCCGGTGGCATCTTCCCGCCGCAACCGGCGGAAGTGGTCGAAGGCGGTTTTGTGGTCAATGGTCGTTGGAAATATTCCAGCGGCTCCCTGGGCTCCGACATTGTCGGCGTCGGCATCGCCCCGAAAAACGGCGACACTTTCGGCCTGCCACGCATTGCGGTAATGCCGCGCAGCGCGATCCGCATCGACGAAACCTGGGACACCGTCGGCCTGCTCGGTACCGGTAGCCATGACCTGGTCGCCGAACATGTGCGGGTCTGCGAAGAGTGGACGTTCGTGCGTGGCGGCTTGCCGAATCTGGACGAGCCGTTCTTCCGCTACCCATCGCTGTCATTCGCCACCCAGGTGCTCTCGGTGGTCAGCTTGGGCGTTGCCCGTGCGGCACTCGATGCCCTGGCCGACATGGCCAGTGGGCGTGTCTCGGTCACTGGCGCCCCGGCGATTGCCGATCGGCCCCTGGCCCAGGTCGACATTGCCCGTGCCGAAGCCGAGTTGCGTGCCGCACGGGCGTTTTTCTACGAATCCATCGACCGCGCCTGGGACTACGTCCTGGCCGGCGACGCGGTAACCGTGACCGCGACTAACCTGCTGCGGCTGTCGTCGACCCATGCCACCCGCGTCGCCGCCGATGTGGCGCGTACCGCGCAAATGCTCTCGGGCATGAGCGGCGTGTACAACGACAGCCCGCTGGCCCGCTGCGTCAACGACGCCCAAGTGGTGACCCAGCACGCCTTCATGGGCGACATCACCTATCAAAACGCCGGAGCCATGTTCTTCGGCAAACAGCCTTTGCCTGGCTACCTCTAACCGTCGAGGAAATAAAATGAGCGATAAAAAGACCTTGCGCGTGCTGTTCTGCATGGGCATCAACCAGAATTTTTTCGATGCCGCGCGCGACGAGCAATTGCAGGTGTGGGCAGCGTTCAGTGCAATGTGGAACGGCATTCACGACCTCGCCGGCGTCAAGGTGCTGGGCAACATGGATGACGACCAGAGCATGGTCGGGCCTTCGGATGGCTTCCCGTGGACTACCTATCTGCTGGCCGACGTGCCGGACATCGAGACCGTGCATGCCGCCTGCAACCTGTTTCGCACGACACCTGTGGGAGATGGCCCGTACAAGCTGTGGCGCTACACCAAGGTCGAAGCCCGGGTTGGGCGCGAGCTGATCATTCAGCGCACTTGATACGGACGAGGACACTCCCATGAGCAAACTGATTCCCGCCATAAACCTTGACGTCGACCCCGCCGACCTGGTTCAGGCTGACCGCGTCCACACCTCGATGTATACCGACGCGCAGCTGTTCGACGCCGAGCTGGAGAAAATTTTCTACAGCACCTGGATCTGGGTCGCCCACGCAAGCGAGATACCCGAAAACGGCAGCTACAAGA
The DNA here is from genome assembly GCF_900005715.1 of Pseudomonas sp. 34 E 7. NCBI lineage: Bacteria > Pseudomonadati > Pseudomonadota > Gammaproteobacteria > Pseudomonadales > Pseudomonadaceae > Pseudomonas > Pseudomonas sp. 34 E 7. Next base: position 16,994 of record NZ_CVTX01000049.1, on the reverse strand, counting down.
CCACCTATATCGGCAAGCAGCCGGTGATTGTGGTGCGTGACCGCAAGAAAGACGTGCACGTGCTGCTCAATCGCTGTCGCCACCGTGGCGCCACCGTGTGCGAACACAAGAAAGGCAAGACCAACAGCTTCGTCTGCCCGTACCACGGCTGGGGCTACGCACTCGATGGCTCGCTGCGCGGCATTCCACATCCGGAAAGCTATGGCGACTGCATCGACAAGGCCGAGCTGCCGCTGGTCAGCCTGCGCACCGAAAGCTATGCCGGCATGATCTTCGCCACCTTCAAGGACGACATCGAGCCACTGGAGGATTACCTCGGCGCGGCGAAGAAATGGATGGACCTGTTCATGAAACAGGGCGCCGGCTATGGCATCAAGGTTCCGGGCGAGCACCGTTTCCGTTTCCCCGGCAACTGGAAGATCCAGCTGGAAAACACCACGGACGCCTACCATTTTCCGCTGGTGCACAAGAGCTTTCTGTCGTCGGTGGATGAACAGACCCTTGAGCTGTTCGACTTCGTCAAGGGCCCCGGCTACGTCGAGGACCTGGGCAACGGCCACAGCGTGATGGTGATGATTCCCGACCTGATCGACCTCGAAGCCGACCTGGACAAACCGATCCCCGAGCGCTTCGAAGGCCTCGCGGCCGAGCTGCGTGACGGAGGTATCGAAGAGCAACAGGTGCGCCGGATCGTGCGTGCGGTCGGCGGCACCGGCTTCAACCTCAACCTGTTCCCCAATGTCGCTTGCTCGATGGCGTTCTTCCGGGTGCTGCAACCGATCTCGGTGACCGAGACCGAAATCCACCACTCGGTGATCACCATGGACGGCGGCCCGGCCGTGGCCAACCGTTATCGCCTGCGTCTGCATGAGCACTTCCAGGGCCCGATGGGCTTCGGCACCCCGGACGATTCCGAGGCCTGGGAACGGGTCCAGAAGGGCGCCAGCGCCGGTGAACGCCTGTGGATCATGCTCAACCGCGGCTTGCCCGGCGAGCAGGCCAGTGCAGACGGGCTGGTATCCGATGTGAGTGCCGAAACCGGCATGCGCGCGGCCTATCAGCAGTGGAAAAAGATGATGTCGGCCTGACCCGTGGAGAACCTTATGAACCTGCAATTACTGCACGAAGTGACCGCTTTCATCTGGCAGGAAGGCGACATGCTGGACCACGGGGAATACGACGGCTGGTTGAAGATGTGGACCGAGAAGGGCACCTACATCATACCCATCGATCCTCTGGAAACCGACTTCGAGAACACCCTCAACTACGCCTACGACGACCATCATATGCGTGAGCTGCGGGTGCAACGCCTGACCGGCGGCGAATCGATTTCCACCAGCCCGCAACCGCGCACGGTGCGCATGCAGTCGCGGTTTCGGGTGTTGGCCGATGACGGCGTGCAGGTGACGGTGCGCTGCGCGCAGAACATCCGTGAGTTCCGCAAGGAAAGCCTGAAGTTCTACAGCGCCGACCTCACCTACCAACTGATCCGCAGCGAGGGTGGTTTCAAGATCCAGCGCAAAGTGGTCAGCCTGATCAACAGTGACGATGCCCTTGCCGGTATCGGCTACATCCTTTAAGGAGCGCCGAAATGAGCCAGATCGCATTGGTGACGGGCGCGGGTCAGGGCCTGGGGCAGCATTTCTGCGCGAGCCTGCTGCGGGCCGGGTACTCGGTGGTCATTACCGACCTCAACCTTGACGCCGCGCAAGCCTGCGCCAAACAGTTGGATCCCGCCGGCGAGCACACGCTTGCGCTGCAACTGGACGCCGGCAGCAAGGCCGATTTCGAAGCGGGCCTGGAGCAGGTGCTGGCGCGTTTCGGCGCGCTGCACGTGGTGGTCAATAACGCGGCCGTCACTAAGACCACGCCGCTGATGCAGATCAGCCCCGAGGAATTCGACGCCGTGGTCGGCCTGAACCTGCGCAGTGTGTTCCTTGGCTGCCAGGTGCTGGGCGCGCACATGGCCGAAACCGGCTATGGACGCATCATCAACATGGCCTCCCTGGCCGGGCAAAACGGCGGCACCGCGACCGGCGCGCATTATGCCGCGAGCAAGGGCGGCATCGTGACGCTGACCAAGATCTTCGCCAAGGAATTTGCCGCGCGCGGGGTGACGGTCAACGCGATTGCCCCAGGCCCTATCGAATCGGCGGCGGTGCGCGCGGCGATTCCGGCCGAACGCTTGCCGGGCCTGATGGCCAATATTCCGGTGCAGCGCCTGGGCGATGCGGATTTTCTCGGTGACTTGATTGTGCAGTTGGCACGCCCCGAGGCGTATTTCGCTACCGGAGCCACTTGGGATGTGAATGGCGGCCTGTTCATGCGCTGACTGATACCGGCCGCTACGGCGGCCTTTGCGAACTCCATGGAATAATGGCCATGACTGAAGAACTGTTGGACGTAGTCGTGCGCAAGCGCGAGCTGCAAGGGGACGGTGTTGTCGTCCTGGACCTGACCCGCCGTGACGGCGCGCCGCTGCCGATGTTCGATGCCGGTGCGCACGTCGATATCCATATCGGGCCGGGGCTGGTGCGCCAGTACTCGTTGTGCAGCAACCCTGCCGACCCGAGCCTGTATCGCCTGGGTGTGCTCAGGGATCCGGCCTCGCGCGGTGGTTCGGTCGGGGTGCATGACATCCTGCTCGAAGGTCACGAGGTGCAGATAAGCCTGCCGCGCAACCTGTTTGCGCTGGCGGCCGATGCGCGGCGTTCAGTGCTGTTGGGTGGCGGTATCGGTGTCACGCCGATCATTGCCATGGCCTATGCGTTGCACGCGGCCGGCCAAACTTTCGAACTGCACTACTGCGGGCGTGAGCGTAAGCGCAGTGCGTTCCTCGCGGAACTGGCCAGCGCACCGTTTGCCGCGCAGGTGTTCACCCACTTCGATGACGAAGGGCCCGAGCAGAAGCTCTATCTGGCCAAGGTGCTGGGCAAGGGCGAGGCCGGCGTGCACATGTATACCTGCGGCCCCGCAGGGTTCATGGACTGGGTGATCCAGGGCGCGCGCAAGCAGGGCTACAGCGAGTCGCACATCCACAAGGAATATTTCCAGGTGGAAGTGGACAACTCGGGTGGCAGTTTTGAAGTGGTGGCCGCACGCAGCGGCAAGACCGTGCAGGTGGCCGAAGGGCAGAGCATTCTCGCCGCGCTGGCGCAGGTGGGCGTCAAGATCGAGATTTCCTGCGAGCAGGGGGTGTGCGGGACCTGCCTGTGCGACGTGCTCGAAGGAGAGCCGGACCATCGCGACGTGTACCTCACGGACGATGAAAAGGCCGGCAATGACCAAATTCTAGTGTGCTGTTCACGAGCCAAATCCAAAAAACTCGTGCTGGATATCTAAGGGGAACGACCATGATAGATGTAGGCAGCTTTCGCAATGCAATGGCCATGCTGGGCGGTGCCGTGTCGGTCATCACCACCGATGGCGCCGCAGGACGGTTCGGCTTTACAGCGTCGGCGGTCTGCAGCGTGACCGACTCACCGCCCACGCTGTTGGTGTGCATGAACCGTTCCTCTCATTCCAACGAGCATTTCAAGCGCAATGGCGTGGTGTGTGTTAACACCCTATGCGGCGATCATCAGCACCTGTCCGGTGCTTTCGCCGACCGCACGCTGAGCATGGATGAGCGCTTTGCTGTGACGGGGTGGACCACCCTGGAAAGCGGCGCGCCGGTGATGCTCGAAGCGCTGGTGAACTTCGACTGCCGGATCGCGCAGGTCCACGAAGTGGGTTCCCACAGTATTTTCTACTGCGAGGTGCAGACCATTCGCCAGAGCGGTGCGGACGAGGGCCTGGTATATTTCAACCGCGCCTATCACCGCCTGGGTGAAGCCTCCAAGGCTTGCTGAATGCCACGTTCGCTGGAGAGCGAACGGTAGCCGGGTTCAGACAAACCCGGCCGGAGGAACTCAGATCAATTCTTCCACCAACTGCAGGCAATGTGTAAGCCCCGGCGACTGGTCATTCATCCGCCGGCTCAGAATGATCGGCGAGGTCGCAGTGGTTTCCACAACAGGCGTGTAGCCGATGTCCGCGCGGTGCAGCACCTGCACCGAAGCCGGTACCAACGTCACACCCATGCCCGCGCCGACCAGGCCGATGGCGGTCTGCAATTCGTTGGTCCATTGCGCCACCTTGAGGCTCAGGCCATGGGCGTCGAACAGCGCGATCACATGGTCTGCATAACTGGGACGCGGATTGCCGGGGTACAGCACAAAAGGCTCTGCGGCCAACTGGGCGAGGGTGGCTGGTGCGGCCAGCAACGGGTGGCGGGCGGGCAATACGGCGACTAGTCGATCTTCCACCAGTACGCGCTGGACGATGGCCGAGTCGTCGATGCGGATTCGCCCGAAACCCACATCGATCCGCCCGGCCTTGAGCGCTTCGACCTGTTGTAAGGTGGTCATCTCCGACAGCCCCAATTCCAGCTCCAGCGCCTCGTGGGTGCGCAGCATGCGAATCAGTTCCGGCAACACGCCATACAGGGTCGACGGCGCAAAGCCGATGCCCAGCCAAGTCTTCTCTCCCTGGCCGATGCGCCGCGTGTTGGCGCACACCGTGTTCAGCTGTTCCAGCAGCACATTGGCATGCTCATAAAAAAACCGTCCGGCCTCGGTCAGCCGCAGCGGCCGGCCGCGTTCGAGCAGAACAACCCCCAGCTCATCCTCCAGTTGCTGGATCTGCCGGCTCAAGGGCGGTTGGGCGATGTGCAGGCGTTCGGCGGCGCGGGTGAAGTTAAGGGTTGCCCCCAGCGCTTGGAAATAACGCAGGTGACGTAGTTCCATGATCACTCCCTCCATACCCTAAGGGTATTGTTCGAGACTCATTCTATATTGGATGCCCTGAAGAATAGGGAACAGAATCGGATCAAATCTAAAAAGAACTCAACAGGTATCGCCATGCCCATTTGCGCCATAGAGTCGATCGAGACCATCATCGTCGACCTGCCCACCATTCGCCCGCACAAGCTGGCGATGCACACGATGCAGAACCAGATCTTGGTGATCATCCGCGTGCGCTGCGCCGACGGCATCGAGGGCATCGGCGAATCCACCACCATTGGCGGCCTGAGCTACGGCAATGAAAGCCCCGACAGCATCAAGGTCAACATCGATCGCCATTTTGCGCCGCTGCTGATCGGCCAGGACGCCAGCAATATCAATGCGGCCATGTTGCGCCTGGAGCGCAGTATTCGGGGCAACACCTTTGCCAAGTCCGGCGTCGAAAGCGCCTTGCTCGATGCGCTGGGCAAACGCTTGAACCTGCCGGTCAGCGAACTGCTCGGCGGCCGCGTGCGCGATGCGTTGCCGGTGGCCTGGACCCTGGCCAGCGGCGACACCGAAAAGGACATTGCCGAGGCCGAGAAAATGCTCGACCTGCGCCGCCACCGCATCTTCAAATTGAAGATCGGCGCCGGTGAGGTCGACCACGACCTGGCCCACGTGATCGCAATCAAAAAGGCCCTGGGCGACCGCGCCAGTGTGCGCGTGGACGTTAACCAGGCGTGGGACGAGGCGGTGGCATTGCGCGCGTGCAAGGTGCTTGGCGACAACGGTATCGACCTGATCGAGCAACCGATTACCCGCAATAACCGCGGTGGTATGGCGCGGCTCAACCTGTCGAGCCCGGCACCGATCATGGCGGATGAATCCATCGAATCTGTGGAGGACGCCTTCAACCTGGCCCGCGAAGGCGCGGCGTCGGTGTTCGCCCTCAAGATCGCCAAGAACGGCGGCCCCCGCGCGGTGTTGCGCACGGCGGCAATCGCCGAGGCGGCGGGCATCGGCCTGTACGGCGGCACCATGCTCGAGGGCGGTATCGGCACCCTGGCGTCGGCGCATGCATTCCTCACGCTGAACAAACTGGCGTGGGACACCGAACTGTTCGGCCCACTGCTACTGACCGAGGACATCCTCACGGAGCCGCTGGTGTACCGTGATTTCCACCTGCATGTCTCCACCGCACCGGGCCTGGGCCTGGCCATCGATGAGGAGCGCCTGGCGTTCTTTCGTCGTGACAAACACTGAGAGGCACCTGCCATGTTGTTCCATGTGAAAATGACCGTGAACCTGCCCCTGGACATGAACCCCGAGCGCGCGGCCAGCCTCAAGGTCGATGAGAAGGCCCTGGCGCAGCGTCTGCAACAGGAAGGAAAATGGCGCCACCTGTGGCGTATCGCCGGACATTACGCCAACTACAGCGTGTTTGATGTCGACAGCGTGCAAGACCTTCACGACCTGCTGATGCAACTGCCGCTCTTCCCTTATATGGCCATCGAAGTGAACGCCTTGTGCCGGCACCCTTCGTCGATCCATGAAGATGACCGCTAAGCCTGTCATTCACCCAATAATTACAAGATGAGGAATGCACTATGTCCACCCGACTGTCACAGACCGACCACGCTCAACAGTTTCTTGAAGAGGCCAGCGGCAACCTTAACGATGGCGGCAACCCGCGCACCAAAGCGTTGGTGTACCGAATTCTGCGCGACACCGTGAACATCATCGAAGACCTGGAGGTGACCCCCGAAGAATTCTGGAAGGCGGTCAACTACCTCAACGAACTGGGCAAGAACCAGGAAGCCGGGCTGCTCGTCGCGGGGCTGGGGCTGGAGCATTACCTGGACATGTTGATGGACGCCGCCGATGTCGAGGCCGGCAAGACCGGTGGCACCCCGCGTACCATCGAAGGCCCGCTTTACGTGGCCGGTGCGCCGTTGTCCAAGTACGAAGCGCGGCTGGATGATGGGACCGATGCCGCCGCGCCGCTGTTCATGCGTGGTCAGGTGCGCGATACCGACGGCAATCCACTAGCCGGCGCGATTGTCGATGTGTGGCAAGCTAATACCGGCGGCACGTATTCGTGGTTTGACCCGACGCAATCGGAGTTCAACCTGCGTCGACGCATCGAAACCGATGCCCAGGGCAACTATCGTTTCCGCAGCATCGTGCCGTCGGGTTATGGCTGCCCGCCGACCGGGCCGACCCAACAGTTGCTTGATCAACTCGGGCGCCACGGGCAGCGGCCGGCGCATATCCATTTCTTTATTTCGGCACCGGGTTACCGGCACCTGACCACACAGATCAACCTGTCGGATGACCCGTACTTGCACGACGATTTTGCGTATGCCACACGCGATGAACTGATCGCCGAAATCCGCTTCAGCGACGATCAGCAACTGGCGCGGGAGTTGGGCGTGCAAGGGCGCTTTGCGCGGATTGATTTCGACTTTGAGCTGCAGGTGGCCGCTGCACCGGTAGAGCAGAAGCGCATGCAGCGCGTTCGTGCGCTCGAGGATTGAGCGCGGTAGGGCAGGTGAGTACCTGACTGTTCGGGATTACGGTGTGTCGGTCAGTCTATCGACCGATAGATCGCAACGGGGGCGCAAGCAGACTTTAGTTGCATTGCCTGGTCAGCGGATGCTGACCAGGCTTGGCGCAGAGGCTTTTTGGAGAAACTCAGCCGAATTGATCTGCATATTCAACTACGGCTTTAGACTTCCTGCTACGTGTTAGCTGATAAGAAAAAATTGCCAGCCACATGAACCAGCCTGGCATCACCATCAGGACGACGCTCAGCCATTTCGCGGCTGACGACCGTGCACTTTTCGCCAAGGGTGGGCTATTCCTGCAGCGACCGATATCGCGTTTGCCTTGGGCGTACTGTCGCTGCTCGGTAAACGTGTGCACATTTCGTTGAAAATTTTTCTGTCCGCGCTGGCGATTCTTGATGACCTTGGCGCCGTACTGACCATCTGCTCTCCAAAACTTGTTCATGACCGACTGTTCAGACCGCAGCGGTGCAAACACATCCAGTTGCCTCTGGCATTGCAGCGGGGGGGGGGGGAAGTTACACCAATATTTTCGAACGGGAGTAATCTCTGTATGCGTCATGAGCGGCAACGTTTTTCAGTCTACACATTCGTTCGTTGCGAGTAGACAATGTGCGCTCTGTTCCGGGGTAGTTCAGCGGTAGAACACTCGGCTCTTAACCGGGTGGGCGCTGGTTCGAATCCAGCCCCCGGACCCACTACATCGCAGGGTCAGAAGGACATATGTCCAGGCACGATAGGGAATCGGATGCAATGGCCGGCATAAACGCCGGTTATGCGGTCTTTCAGTTATCTCGAGCATTGACCGCATCGGGTCTAGACACTGTGAAAGCGCGTGAACGGATTGAGCGCTGGCAGCAGGTGGTCGAACACATGGTGCAGGGCACCGCGCTGTATGGCTCGCGTATACCACTCGTGGATGTGCCTGAATGGGTCACACTGGAGGTAGTCACGGGTGGTTTTGCCACTGGACGGTATCTGGCCAGTGGTGCACTGACCGAGTACGAACGGCGGCTGGCCGCCTCAATCCCAGGCATCCGCCCTGGTTTTGAACGACTTGATCTCAACACCTGGCACCTTACGGATGAGGGGATCGAAGCACTGCAAAAGCAACTGGTGAACAGCGACTATCGGATCGATGTACCAGAAGAGGCAGCGCTACTGTACGTGGCCTGGCTGTTGGGACAGCAGCGCACGGAGGAAGCACGCAGACTGATTGAGTCGATCGCACCTTTTTTTGAGCAACTGCGTTTCTTTCCAATGGCTTCTGACGGGCTACCGCTCGCGGCGGTGGAAGTGCAGATCTTCGATGTCGGCGATATCAAAAAGCTGCTTTCAAAACTCCCTGCGCAGCAGCGTCTGGCGGTGCAAAAACATGTGGTCGTGACTCGGTTGCCTTTCTACGATGCAGCTATCTCGCTCTTCCTCTTAACGTACCAGGATGATTGGCCTTGCCGGCAATATCCTGAAGGCTGGCTTGAGCAGGCGAATGCGCTAAGTAGTCAGTTCGATGCCACCGGTAGCAATGACATCCTCAACGTTGAACCTTTCAGGGGCCGGGTAGGGGAGTTGTACGCGTTGCTAAGGCTCTGCTCCCGTGACCCAATCTCGTTGACAGGGCGTCAAGTCGGACGTATTCGGCGGATCGTCAATGATTTCGTGTGCAAACATGGTCATCCTGAATCCGAAGATCATCTACAGAGCCGAGCCATGCAACGCCATCAGGTGGCCGCGCCCGAGCATCATCTGATCGCCAAGGCGGTTTCTGAGCGTCTGACCAGCTATACGAACTCGGAAGGCATCTCTGATTTTTCGTCCCTGTTGGAACCGATTACCAATGAGGAGGCGAAGGCATATTCGCTGAAAACCGGTGTCGCCATTCCACCAGCAGTTCGCCGACGCCTCGAGCGCTGTCGAAAGGGAACCATCAGTCAGTTGATTGACAAGGGATTGATCACATCTGGGGATACCGTGGCGCGAGTACTGCCAGCGATGACGGCCGAAATCTGCAGTGCTGGTTCGCGATACGACACTGCGCACGTTGTCTATCGCAACGTATCGTGCTTTTCGGCGACGCCGTTCATTGCTGCTGCTCAACCTACAGAGCCAAGTCAAAATCAGTGAGTTGCCTTGGGTGGCGGCCGTTGAAGGTGAACGAGAGGCACACACTGTCGCCGTTGAGGGAGCCAGACAAGCCTTGATCGAATCCTCGGCAACAACCCTCGCTGCTTTCCCTCAGGCAATCCTTCCGAACAAGCTACTTCAGGAGTTTGGTTCGCTTGCTGTCACGGCGAAGCTGGATCTTCCTTTTGTGGAGGAGGTCGCGGCGGACATTTTCATGGGAACCTTTTCGAATAAATTCGTGGAAGCAGCCAGGCGAGCGGCCTCATTGATAGATGGCACCCTTTACGCCCATTATTACGACATCGACACGAACCAACTGGCGATCCTTCCCGATAAGCCGAAATCAAAGAGCAGAAACTATTTCCAGCGTGACTTGGATACCAGTGATGCATTGGCGAACCTGTGCGCACAGCGGGCTAATGCACCCTTGGGTGGATGGCATTCAGCAACCAACGGCAGGATCATCGAGCAACAACAGATTTTGACGACGCAAAACCTTTCGCTTCTATTTGGTGATCTCGGTTTGAAAGCGCTGCTACATCATCGCTTGGGCTCACTTGCTCAGGAGTGCTTTCAATGGATATGCATGCGGCAGCAGATGAAAATCAAGTTCTATCACTCTAGCCTGGTGATGCTCAAAAATACCGCTTATGCCTGGCGCCAGATGGTGTTTTATTTATCCATGCAGGATGACGCCGAGAGGCGTTGCGCAATCGATAGCATCGAAGCTCATTTCGCGGCTCAACCCATTGCATTCCGAGAGAGATTTCTACCGGCAATTATGGGGTTGCGTGTGGCAGCTTCCGGGCTCCCGTTGACCCTGAACCGCCGGAAAAGTGAGGGGGCTCAGGTTTTTCTCGGATGGACCACCGAACGACATTGGTTGTTACCGCCGCAAACGAATGACATCAGTTAACCGCTCGGCTGTATCGATGAGGCGTGCTTGAACGCCTCAAAAGCGATATCTGTTATCTGGCTGGAGTTCTTGTACAGACGGGGCAAAACTTTCATGCATACATCAGGGACCGAATTCAGGAAGGACGTCCAACGATAAGAGCATGAACGTCTGCAAAAATCGGAACGTGGTGGCGCGTGACCTCAAGCACAAGTATAGAAAGTTCCACCCTGACACGTAATTTAACATAATATACATTATGCGTACCCGCATATACCGCCCACGGGTATCTCCACAGCTGCTTTTCACCAGGCCGAATTTCTCTGAGTCGAGAAATTCGCCGTCGTGCACGCAACTGCTCGTGATTAACGCTTGTCCGGATAATCCACGATGGTTTCGTGCTGCAGCACTTTCCCGTTCACTTCCAGCGTTATCGTTTTGCGGATGCGCGTTCCACTGAATTGGCCTGAGCGCGGCACCGGCTTTTCACGTCGCAGTAATCCGTCGGTAATGAGATTGACGCCCAGCGCGCCGCCCAAGAGTCCCATCAAGCCTGCAAGAAAACTCATTGATTGCGTCATCGTGTCGAAGACTGGCTCAAGCATTTTTGGGATGTCGGGAGGCTCTGGGCATGCATTGGTCTGTTTGGCCTTTTCACAGGCACTCGACCAACTTTTCAGTGACTCAGCAAGCGTATTCGCGGCTTTAAGCTGTTGGTTGTGCTTGAAATCGATAAACGCGTACCAGACGTACGTACCTGGTGCCACAGAAAAAACCACCATAAACACACCGCAAAGCACATGCTTGCGCGCGATATTAAGGGCCCCGAATTTTTTCTCCGAGTTGATTCCCCAATAAATAAGCCCTGTCACGATCGCCCAAACTACGAACGCGGCCAGATACTTCAGCCAAAAAGCATTGAGCTCAGCATTGCCCCCCGTAAAATAGACCCACTTATCCTTGATGCTTGTAACTATCGCTTCCACGCTCACTACGGCCTCTCACATCCCAAGGTTTGGGCATAACTCAACTAAATGACTATTTAGTTGAGTTATCATATGGCAACTATTCTTACCCCGCGAAAAAACGCTTCAATAACCACTCGCCGCCGTCATCGCCCCACCGACAATCGCAATCCCTGAACTGCTGCCCAAGCGTGTGGCCCCGGCCTCAATCATCTTCAACGCAGTCGGATAATCGCGCACGCCACCAGAAGCCTTCACCCCAACCCCGGCACCCACAGTTCTACGCATCAGTGCCACGTCTTCGACCGTAGCTCCGCTTCGACTGAACCCGGTGGACGTCTTGACGAAGGCTACACCCAGGTCACGGCAGATCTCGCAGGCTTGAACCTTCTGTTTGTCATCCAGCAAGCAGGTTTCCAGGATGACCTTCAACGGCACGGCGCGGCAAGCCTGTTGGACCAGCGCGATGTCTTCGCGCACGGCGTCCAGCAGCCCGTCCTTCAACCAGCCGATATTGAGCACCATGTCGATCTCCCCTGCCCCGGCGGCAATCGCCCGTTGGGCTTCGAAAGCCTTGGTATCGCTCAATCCGGCGCCCAGTGGAAAGCCGACCACGGCGCAAATCACCACCCTGTCGTCGGTCAGGCACGAAGCGGCGTAAGGCACCTGCGCAGAGTTGAGGCACACCGAATAAAAGCCATGCTCGCGGGCTTCCTCGCACAAGGTGCGGATCTGTGCCTGGGAGGCGTCGGGCGCCAGTAACGTGTGATCGATGTACTTGGCCAATGCGGCGGGTGGGAGACTGTTCATTTAATGGGCCCTTGCCTGTATGTTGCCAATGATTGTGAGGCGCTTGTCCCAGCGCCTACATAATTTCGTTACAATACTAACAATTAATGTTACTTATTTAACACCAACAATCAAGCCCTGGAAGACTCGTGGACAGTAGAAAAGCCGAGCGATTGAAGCTTATCCAACAAGCCCTGCAGGACCAGAACGCCATTCACCTGAAGGAAATGGCCGCACTGTTGGACGTTTCCGAGATGACCTTGCGCCGCGATCTCAACCATTTCAGCGATCACCTGCGGCTGCTGGGTGGCTATATCACCCGGGTCGGCAATGAGAGTGGCGATTACCGAGTAGCCGAGCAGGACACGCGTCACGTCGAGGAAAAGCGCCGCATCGGCAAACTCGCCGCTTCTTTGGTTCAGGCCGGCGATACGGTATTTTTCGACTGTGGTACCACCTCGCCTTTTGTCGTTGATTTCATCCCCGATGCGCTGGAGTTCACGGCGGTGTGCAGCTCATTGAACGTGCTGCTCAAACTGCAGAACAAACCCAATTGCAACATCGTGTTGTGCGGCGGCACCTTTCACCGCAAGAACCAGGTCTTTGAAAGCAGCGCCGAAAGCAGCATCCTCGATAGCGTGCGCCTGACGTGGGCCTTTGTGACCGCGGCCGGCGTCAGCCAGGCGTTTGGCGTAACGTGCTTCAACTTCAATGAAGTCGAGGTCAAGCAAAAGGTCATGCGCCAGGCTCAGCAACGCGTATTGCTCGCCGATTTCAGTAAGTTCGACACAGTGCGCACTGCGCACTTCGCCGCTCTTGAGGATTTTCAATACGTGGTCAGCGACAAGAAAATCCCCCGCAGCTACAAGGACGTCATTCAGGCCAATGGCGCGCAATTGCTGGTTTAATCCAGCAACCGTTGCCGTTCCTGCGCATTCAAATACCCGGTACTGACACTGAATGAAGCGCTGGCTCCGGCCGCCAGCGAACGCACATGGCCTTTCGCCTTCTCGGCTTTATAGCCCTCGGGTTCGCAGGTAGACGGCAACACGAACGCCGCCACTTGTTGATCTGGCGTGTACAGGATCCAGCGTGCGGCGTGCGCAAATTGCTCGGGACGGTAGCGGGTGTAGAACGCCGCACCGCTGGGATGATCCAGCAGAAAATGCGCCTGGCCCCTGGCGTCTGTGCCGACCCCGTCGAAGAAAAATACGATCTCGGGGTCGTACAATGCCGGTTGCTCCAGGCGGGCCAATTGCGCAGGCTGCTCGGCCAGCCGCGCCATATAGGCACTCCATGCCGGCGTCGGCTTGACATGGTCCGGCACGCTGGTGCGCAGACGCTGGCGCTGTATGCCCAATGGCTCGACAAAGCGGGCGCCGTCCACGTACGCGTAGTTCATGTGGGCCATGTACATCAGGTCCATGGGCTTGCCGGCCAGGTTCGTCACCTGCATGTCGATATCGAACACGGCCGAATCGGCGCGCAGCGTCACGCTGGGACTCGCTCGGTAGCGATCGCCGAATCCCTTGGCATATTCATACGAGCCGCCCAGGCGTACAACGCCCTCGTCCACCTCCAGCCAGGCCGTATCCATGGGCGCGCAGGGCATTTCGCCGTGCAAGGCATGCGTGTCATCCGGCGCGGGGCAGCCGTTGCGCAGCAGCCCACTGTGAAACATGAAGCAGCCGTAAGTATCGATTATCGTCGGACTGGGCCGAGGTTGCTCGAACAGGTTGCTCATGGTCAAGTCGCAACCGTCGAACACGGCTGACCAGATCATCTGCCCTTGAAAAGGCAGTATCACCAGTCGCCCACGGCTATTCTCCAGGCTCACCGCCAGCACGCCGGACGGGTAGACCCAGGCACTGACCTTGAAGGCCGACGATTGCAGGAGGATTTTCTCCTGCTCGGCAAACACCGCAGGGTACAGCGCGATATGTGTATTCATGAGGCTACCGCCCTGGTCGCGCCCACCGGTAAGGTGCCGGATTGGCGCATGCACTTGAGCGCATACATCACGATCACAATGAAACACAGCAACGGCACGCTGTAAGCCAGTTGCATGTTGCCGCCGCTGGCGTCGGACAACAGGCCCTGGAAGATCGGGATCACCCCGCCGCCGACGATGCTCATCACCAGCAATGAACCGCCGACGCCGGTGTCTTCACCCAGGCCATCGATGGTCAGACCGTAGATGGTCGGCCAGCAAGGGCCGAGGAAGATACTCACGCCAACCGCTGCATACACCGCCGAAATGTTCGGCACCAGAATGGTGTAGGCCAGCAGCACGATGCACAGCACCCCGTAGATCGCGAGTACCTTGGCGGGATGCAGGCGACGCATCAACAGGTTGGCAATCAACTTTCCGACAAAATAGGCGGCAAACGTAGTCAGCAGAAACCATGATGCGCTGCGTTCATTCATACCGCCCATTTGCATGGCCAGGCGAATGGTGAAGCTCCATACGCCGACCTGTGCGCCCACATAAAGAAACTGCGCCAATACGCCAAAGGTAAAGCGCGGGTTACGCCACAGCCGCCCCAGGCTTTGACCCAGGCTGCCGGGCTTGCTGCCGGCGGGCTTGTTGCCCTTGCACGCAGGGAACCGCGTAATGGCGATCAGGATAAAGATCAGCACCAGCACCGCAATCATCCATTTGTAGGGCAACAGCGTGGACTGGATCATTTGCAACTGCTGCACCGCTGCCTCGGAGGCGCTCATCCGAGCCAGCTGTTCAGTGGTGGCGTCGGTGTCCTTGAACATCACGAAACTGCCCACATACACCCCGGCCATGGCACCGAAGGGGTGAAAGGTCTGCGAAATATTCAAGCGCCGGGTCCCGGTTTCTCGGGGCCCCATCAGTGTCGAGTAGGTATTGCAGGCGGTTTCAAGGAACGACAGGCCGGCGGCGATCACAAACAGCGCCAGGAGGAACATGCCGTACTTGGCCGTGGAGGCGGCCGGGAAAAACAACAGGCAACCCAACATGTATAGCAGCAGCCCGATCAGAATCGTGCTCTTGTAGCTGAAACGACGCACCACCATCGCGGCCGGAATAGCCACAAAAAAGTAGCCCAGGTAAAACGCCGACTGCACAAAGGCCGTCTGGAAATCACTCAGCAAAAATGCTTTCTTGAAGTGGGCGATCAGCACGTCGTTCATGCTCGCGGCCGCAGCCCATAGGGCAAAGATGCTGCACAGCAGGATAAAAGCGAACCAGGGCGTGCGGTTCAGGTAGAAACCGTCGGGTGTCTGTTGCAGCGCAGGTGTGTTCATTATTGTTCTCCGGGCTGGGCTGGGCTGAGGGTGTCAGCGCTGTTGTTGCTCAAAGCGATTGAACGTTTCACTGTCGGGATAGGAACTCTGCGTACCCAGCCCCATGACCGAGCAGGCGGAATACGCCACCGCCCGCTCCATGGCCTGGCGAATATGGCGGTCGCGGTTCCAGTGGTGAATGAAACAACCGATAAAGGCATCTCCGGCACCGGTGGTGTCGCGGGCTTCAACCCGTACCCCCGGCACCTGGAACTCGCCCTCCTCCCCCACGTACAGCGCACCGTGCTCGCCGAGTGTCACGATCACGTGGCGGATGCCGCTGGTCACCAGGCTACGGGCGGCGGTCTGGGCCGATTGCGGCGAGTCCACAACGTGGCCGCTGATCAACGCCAGCTCCGATTCGTTGGGGATCAGGAAGTCAAGGTGCGCCAGGTGCTCACGACTCAAACCGGCCAGGGCCGGTGCAGGGTTGAGGAGCACCGCGATACCGTGCCGGTGAGCGAATTCGATGGCGTGGTAGACCGTGTCAAGATTGATCTCCAGCTGCAGCACGATCAGCGTGCATTCGCGAAGGTCGGCGGCAGCCGCCTCGATGTCCGCCGGCAGCAAATGCGCATTGGCTCCCTTGACGATCAAAATGCTGTTGTGAGAGTCGGCCCGAACAAAAATCGGTGCGACGCCGCTGGAAACGCCAGGCACGCGCTGCACATAACGGGTGTCGATACCAAAGCGCTGGAAGTTGGCCACTGTGTTGTCGGCAAACATATCGTCGCCGACCTTGCTCAGCATCAGGACATCAGCCCCAAGCTTGGCGGCAGCCACCGCCTGGTTGGCCCCTTTGCCGCCGCAACCCATGGCAAAGCCAGGCGCTTCAAGGGTTTCGCCCTGAACCGGCATGCGGTCGATATAGGTAATCAAATCCACCATGTTGCTGCCGATGACTGCGATCTTGCTCATTGCTATTCCACCTTGTTACGGCTGGACCAGGCAGGCCATGCCGCTCTTGTTTTGTTATTTAAATAACATAAGGTGTGAATATTCAATCTTTTTTTGCGCGAACGATTCAAGTCATCGTACGAACAGGCGCTGACAAGGGTCGGGCATCAAGCGCCGGGGCGCGACGTTGAGCCGTTGCTGAATGATAATTTCACGCAAAAAAAACCGGCCCACCAGGAGCCGGCCACGAAGACGCCCGCGTTACAGTCTGAACCGATCCACGGACTGCGACAGTTTGCTGGCCAAGCCAGCCAACTCATCGGTGGTCGAGGCGGTATCGCCAATAACGCGACTATTGCTTTGCGACATGCCGGCAATCATCTCCACCTGATGGGCGATCTCGTTACTGGCCAAACTCTGTTCACTGATGGTGCGGGAAATATCATTCACCAGCTCCGTGGTATTGAGCGTGGCCTCGAGGATCTCGCGAATCGCGCGTTCCACGTCGGCCGTGACGGCCATGCCCTTGTCGACTTGAGCAACGCCCTCCTCCATGCTGGTCACCGCTTCACGGGTGTTCTGCTGGATACGCCCGACCATGCTGGCGATTTCCTGGGTCGAGGCGCTGGTGCGCCCTGCCAGGCTGCGCACTTCGTCGGCCACCACGGCGAAG
>NZ_CVTX01000020.1:0-13560 GCF_900005715.1 Pseudomonas sp. 34 E 7 | reverse complement strand
TGAACTGAAGCAACCTGCCGCCGAAACTCATTTAACTCATTGTTTACCAAGGAGTTTTCCGTTTCGACTGCGCCGGAAGTGGGGCGAATTATAGGCGCACAGAATCTGCCGTCAACCTCCTTTTTCACATTTCTGTCATATAAGTCAAAAAACCCCGGAAAACGCGAAGGCCGGCCCCAAGGGGCCGGCCTTCCACTTATCCCGCCTTACAAACTGGGGAAAGCAAACTGCGAGGATTCATGACTGGCCCGCTGCGGCCAACGCTGGGTGATCGCCTTGCGACGGGTATAGAAACGCACCCCATCCGGCCCATAGGCGTGCAAGTCGCCAAACAGCGACCGCTTCCAGCCACCAAAGCTGTGATAAGCCACGGGCACCGGCAAAGGCACGTTAACCCCCACCATGCCCACTTCGATTTCATCACAGAACAGGCGCGCCGCCTCACCGTCACGGGTAAAGATGCACGTACCGTTGCCGTACTCATGGTCGTTGATCAACTGCATCGCCGCTTCCAGGCTGTCCACACGCACCACGCACAACACCGGCCCGAAGATCTCTTCTTTATAGATGCGCATCTCGGGGGTCACGCGATCGAACAGGCTGCCACCGAGGAAGAACCCGTCTTCATGTCCGGCGACGCTCAAGCCGCGACCGTCAACAACCAACTCGGCGCCCGCCGACACGCCCTCTTCTATATAGCCGCTGACCTTATCCCGCGCCTGCCCCGTCACCAGCGGGCCCATATCCAGGCCACAGGTGGTGCCCGCACCGATCTTCAGCGCCTTGACCTGCGGTACCAGCTTGGCAATCAACGCATCCGCCACCTGGTCACCCACACACACCGCCACCGAGATCGCCATGCAGCGTTCACCGCAGGAGCCATACGCCGCGCCCATCAAGGCGCTGACGGCGTTATCCAGGTCCGCGTCCGGCATCAGCACGGCATGGTTCTTCGCGCCACCCAGTGCCTGCACGCGCTTGCCGCGCTTGGTCGCCTCGGAATAGATGTACTCGGCAATCGGCGTCGATCCTACAAAGCTCAGCGCTTTTACCTCGGGCGCCTCAATCAATGCATCCACTGCGCCCTTGTCACCATGCACCACGCTCAGCACACCTTTGGGCAGACCCGCTTCCTGCAACAATTGCGCGATCAGCAACGTCGAACTCGGATCACGCTCCGACGGTTTGAGGATGAAACAGTTACCGCACACAATCGCCAGCGGATACATCCACAACGGCACCATCGCCGGGAAGTTGAACGGCGTAATGCCCGCCACTACGCCCAGCGGCTGGAAATCCGACCAGGCATCAATGTTCGGGCCGACGTTGCGGCTGTATTCGCCTTTGAGAATCTCCGGCGCCGAGCACGCGTATTCAACGTTCTCGATTCCGCGCTTCAACTCACCGGCG
Source organism: Pseudomonas sp. 34 E 7 (assembly GCF_900005715.1). Classification (NCBI taxonomy): domain Bacteria; kingdom Pseudomonadati; phylum Pseudomonadota; class Gammaproteobacteria; order Pseudomonadales; family Pseudomonadaceae; genus Pseudomonas; species Pseudomonas sp. 34 E 7. The sequence goes on along the minus strand of NZ_CVTX01000020.1, from coordinate 12,150 downwards.
GCATCCTCCAACGTCTTGCCGTGCTCTTCGCTGATCAGCTGCGAGATACGCGCTTCGTTCTGCTCCAGCAACTGCTTGAAACGAAACATCACCTGCGCCCGTTTGGCCGCAGGCGTGTTACGCCAGGCCGGGAACGCCGCCTTGGCCGAGTCGATCGCCTGTTGAATGGTTTCGCGACTGGCCAATGGCACCTGGTGAATGACCTGGCCGGTGGACGGGTTGTACACATCGGCGCTACGACCGCTGTCATTGACCAATTCACCGTTGATCAAATGCTGGATAAGGCTCATGCAGGGCTCCTGAAAAGTTGTTCTATATAGAAGGAGAAATCAGTCGATCTTGTTCAGCACTTCACCGACCGCATCGAACAGGCGATCCAGGTCCTGCGGCTTGCTGTTGAAGGTTGGCCCGAACTGCAGGGTGTCACCGCCAAAGCGCACGTAGAAACCGGCTTTCCACAGCGCCATGCCGGCCTCGAACGGACGCACGATGGCATCCCCGTCACGCGGCGCAATCTGGATGGCTCCGGCCAGGCCGTAATTACGAATATCAATCACGTTCTTGCTGCCCTTCATGCCATGCAGCGCATTCTCAAAGTGCGGTGCGACATCGGCTACGCTCTGCACGAGGTTTTCCTTTTGCAGCAGGTCCAGTGCCGCGAGGCCGGCCGCGCAGGCCACCGGGTGCGCCGAGTAGGTGTAGCCATGGGGAAACTCCACCGCGTATTCCGGCGTCGCCTGGTTCATGAAGGTGTGATAGATCTCGCTGCTGGCAATCACCGCGCCCATCGGAATGGCGCCATTGGTGACTTGCTTGGCAATGCACATCAAGTCCGGGGTCACGCCAAAGCTGTCGGCGCCGAACATCGAACCGGTGCGCCCGAAACCGGTGATCACTTCGTCGAATACCAACAGGATGTTGTGCTGATCGCAGATCTCGCGCAGACGCTTGAGATAACCCTGTGGCGGCACCAACACGCCTGCGGAACCGGCCATCGGCTCGACAAACACCGCAGCGATGTTCGACGCGTCATGCAGTTCGATCAGCTTGAGCAACTCATCGGCCAATGCGATACCGCCCTGCTCCGGCATGCCACGGGAGAAGGCATTGCTCGCCAGCAACGTATGCGGCAGGTGGTCGACGTCCATCATCGACTGACCAAACAGCTTACGGTTACCGTTGACGCCGCCCAGGCTGGTACCGGCAATGTTCACACCGTGATACCCACGGGCGCGGCCGATCATCTTGGTCTTGGTGGCCTGGCCCTTCAGGCGCCAGTAGGCGCGCACCATCTTCACGGCGGTATCGGCGCACTCGGAGCCGGAGTCGGTGAAGAACACATGGTTGAGGTTGCCAGGGGTCAGGTCGGTAATCTTTTCCGCCAGTTGAAAGGACAACGGATGACCGTATTGGAAGCCCGGAGAGTAGTCCAGGGTGCCCAACTGCCGGGCCACCGCTTCCTGGATTTCCTTGCGCGTATGCCCGGCGCCGCAGGTCCAAAGGCCCGACAGCGAGTCGTAGACCTTGCGCCCCTTGTCATCCGTCAACCAGCTGCCCTCGGCGGCCACGATCAGGCGCGGATCGCGCTGAAAATTACGGTTGGCGGTATAAGGCATCCAATGAGCATCCAGCTTGAGTTGGCTGGCCAGGGATGATGGGGCGTTTTCCGGCATGTTCATCAGCAAAACCTCGCAAGGCAAAGGTAGCGTCGGGATTGAAAAAAGCGTAGTTGCAGCTAAATTGCCACGGGGATAAAGTCGGTGAAATCCAACTCTTCTAACCTTCAGTCAGGACTTCACTAAACTATGAGCAGCCGTCGCCCCGACCCCCTGGCCCAGGTCAGCGACTTTGATATCCGCCTGCTGCGCATCTTTCGCAGCGTGGTGGAGTGTGGTGGCTTTTCCGCTGCGGAAACCGTACTGGGGATTGGCCGTTCGGCCATCAGCCAGCAAATGAGCGACCTGGAACAACGCCTCGGGCTGAGGCTCTGTCAACGCGGCCGCGCGGGGTTCTCGCTGACGGAAGAAGGCCGCGAGGTCTATCAGTCGGCGTTGCAACTGTTGAGTGCGCTGGAAAGTTTTCGCACCGAAGTCAATGGTCTGCACCAGCACTTGCGCGGAGAGCTGATCATCGGCCTGACCGATAACCTCGTCACCCTGCCCCATATGCGCATCACCCACGCCCTGGCGCAATTGAAGGAACGTGGCCCGGACGTGCAGATTCAAATCCGCATGATCGCCCCCAGTGAAGTCGAGCAAGGTGTCCTCGACGGCCGTCTGCATGTCGGCGTGGTGCCCCAGGCCAGCGCATTGTCGGGCCTGGAGTACCAACCGCTGTACAGCGAGCGCTCGCTGCTTTATTGCGCGGTCGGGCATCCACTGTTTTATGCCGACGACAAGCAACTGGACGACGCGCGCCTCGACAGCCAGGACGCCATCGCCCCCACCTTCCGCTTGCCCGCCGAGATCCAGGCCCATTACCAGGCGCTCACGTGCACCGCCAGCGCCTCGGACCGTGAGGGCATGGCGTTCCTGATCCTCACCGGGCGCTATATCGGCTACCTGCCCGACCATTACGCCAACCTTTGGGTACAACAAGGCCGACTGCGCGCGCTGAAAGCGGCTACACGGTTTTACGATTTGAGCCTGGCATCGGTCACGCGCAAGGGCCGTCGCCCCCATTTGGTGCTGGAAAGTTTTCTGGAGAGCCTGGCGGCAACGCGCTAACACGGGCTCTGCACAAAAAGCTGAGCAGGTGGACAGTTTTTTGCAAGGCACAAGGACCTTGAACCGTCCGCCCCGAGTTGACCCGCCATGCCACCAGAATCCTCCAGCCCCAACGACTTGATCTACGGCCTCGATGATCGCCCCAAACCACTGCCCGCCCTGCTGGCCGCCCTGCAACATGTGCTGGCCGCGTTCGTCGGGATCATCACGCCGCCCTTGATCATCGGTTCCACCCTGGGCCTCACCGCGCACCTGCCCTACCTGATCAGCATGGCGCTGATGGTCTCCGGCGTCGGCACCTTCATCCAGGCGCGCAGGCCGTTCGGTATCGGCGCCGGGATGATTTGCCTGCAAGGCACCAGCTTTGCGTTCCTGGGCGCGGTGCTCTCCGCCGGCTTCCTGGTCAAGCAACGCGGCGGCAGCCCTGAGGACATCCTGGCGATGATTTTCGGCGTGTGCTTTTTCGGCGCCCTGGTGCAGATCGTGCTGAGCCGGTTTATCGGCCAGCTGCGCCGGGTCATCACGCCCCTGGTGACCGGGATCGTGATTACGCTGATCGGCATCAGCCTGATAAAAGTCGGCATCACCGATCTGGGCGGCGGGTTCAACGCCCCCGACTTTGGCGCCCCCATCAACCTGGCCCTGGGCCTGTTCGTGGTGCTGACGATCATCCTGCTCAACCGCTCGAACACGCCCTGGGTACGCCTCTCGGCCATTATCATCGGCCTGGCGCTCGGCAGCCTCGCCGCGTGGTTCAGTGGCAAGCTGGTGCCCCAGGCATTACCCGACGTGCCTCTGATCAGCCTGCCCGTGCCGTTTCGCTTTGGTTTCAACTTCGATTGGAGCGCCTTCCTGCCCATCGCGCTGATTTATCTGATCAGCAGCATCGAAACCGTCGGAGACCTCACCGCCAACTGCATGATCGCCCGCCAACCCATCAGCGGTGCGTCTTATATAAGCCGACTCAAAGGCGGCGTGCTCGGGGATGGCGTCAGTTGCATGATCGCCGCCACGTTCAGCGCCTTCCCCAATACCACCTTCGCGCAAAACAACGGGGTGATCCAACTTACCGGCGTGGCCAGCCGTCATGTCGGCTTGTACATCGGCGTGGTGCTGGTATGCCTTGGGTTGTTTCCCATGATCGGCGCGGTGTTGCAGCAAATCCCCAAACCGGTGCTGGGCGGTGCGACCCTGGTCATGTTCGGCAGCGTCGCCGCAGCCGGTGTGCGCATCCTGGCCCAGGCGCCACTGGATCGACGCAGCATGCTGATCATCGCCACCTCCTTCGGTGTCGGCCTGGGCATCGCCGCTCAGCCCAACCTGCTGCACCTGATGCCAACCCTGGTGCAGAACCTGTTCGACTCCGCCATCACCAGCGGCGGGCTGACTGCCATTGTGCTGTGCCTGCTGTTACCCGAGGCCAAAACCGTCCACGCCGTTACAAACCCCACGCCCGAAAGCGACTCCCTGGAATCGCTTTGACGGTTTTATTGCATCAACACTTGTCTGAGGCTTGAGGGTGGGTTATCTGTGCACACGTCGCCCCCATCGATCAGCACGGAAACCTCCATGAGCCTCGAAGTTCCTGCCCACAGCAACCACGCCGGTAAACCCGCCAGCCGCATTCGGCAAAAGAACGAACAAGCGATTCTCCAGGCGGCTGAGGATGAATTCGCGCGCCATGGCTACAAGGGCACCAGCATGAACACCATCGCGGCGAGTGCCGGGCTGCCCAAAGCCAACTTGCACTATTACTTCACCAACAAACTGGGCCTGTACATTGCGGTGCTCAGCAATATTCTCGAATTGTGGGACAGCACGTTCAACGCGCTGACCGCCGAGGACGACCCGGCCGTGGCCCTCTCCCGGTACATCCGCACCAAGATGGAGTTCTCGCGACGCCAGCCACAGGCCTCGCGGATCTTCGCCATGGAGATCATCAGCGGCGGCGAATGCCTCACCGAATATTTCAGCCAGGACTACCGCGCCTGGTTCAGCGGCCGTGCAGCCGTGTTCCAGGCCTGGATCGATGCTGGCAAGATGGACCCCATCGACCCGGTGCACCTGATCTTCCTGCTGTGGGGCAGCACCCAGCACTATGCCGACTTCGCCACCCAGATCTGCCGCGTCACCGGTCGCACCAAGCTGACCAAGCAGGACATGGAGGACGCCGGCACCAATCTGATCCACATTATTCTCAAAGGCTGCGGCATCAAGCCGGCCCCCTGAACGAAGCGACTTATGCCATTCACGCTCACAGGCTTTTGCGAGTTTCGTGAAGAAATACGCAAAAGCCGCTTTATCACCCTGGCGGCGCCGATTACCAGCGCGCATGACGCCCAGGCGTTTATCGAGCAGCACAGCGACCTCAACGCGACGCACAACTGCTGGGCCTGGAAACTGGCCGACCAATACCGCAGCAACGACGACGGCGAACCCGGCGGCACCGCCGGGCGGCCGATCCTGGCGGCCATCGAGGCGCAAGGGTTTGATCAGGTCGTGGTGCTGGTGATTCGCTGGTACGGCGGGATTCAACTGGGCACCGGCGGTCTCGCCCGTGCCTACGGCGGCGGCGCAAATAAATGCCTGCAGAATGCCGAGCGCATCGAGCTGATCAGTCGTGTACCGCTGAGGTGCGCCTGCGGTTTCTCCGAATTGAACCTGCTGAAGCTGCGCGTTGCCGAACTGGACGGGCTGATCGTGGAAGAAACCTTCACCGCCAACGGCGTGGAGCTGCAACTGGCCCTGGGCGAAGCCCACATCGACACCTTGCAAACCCAGCTCGCCGACCTGAGCCGGGGACGTATCCTGCTGCAACGCTGAAACTGCTACTGTTGCTCACTGCAACTCCCTGAACCGCGACTCCAAAGGAAGCTTTTCATGTCTACGCCAAAAACCGCACTGATCATCGGCGCCTCGCGCGGGCTGGGCCTCGGCCTGGTCAAGCAACTGCTCCAGGACGGCTGGGACGTGACCGCCACCGTGCGTGACCCGAACAAGGCCGACGCCCTGAAAGCCGTGGGCCCGGTGCAGATCGAAAAACTCGACATGGACGATCAGCAAGCCGTTATCGCCCTGGCCCAACGCCTGAAAGACCGCACCTTCGACCTGCTGTTCGTCAATGCCGGCGTCAAGGGCCCCGCGAACCAGGAGCCGGGGCACGCCACCCTGGCGGAAGTCGGCCAACTGTTTTTCACCAACGCCGTGGCCCCGATCAACCTGGCCCAGCGTTTTGTCGGGCAGATCCGCAAGGACACCGGCGTGCTGGCCTTCATGAGTTCGGTGCTGGGCAGCGTCACCATTCCCGACGGTTCGGACATGGCGCTGTACAAGGCCAGCAAGGCGGCGCTCAACTCCATGACCAACAGCTTTATCACCCAACTGGGCGAGCACAAGCCGACGGTGTTATCGCTGCACCCGGGCTGGGTGAAAACCGACATGGGTGGCGAAAATGCGCACATCGACGTCGAGACCAGCGTGCGTGGCCTGGTGGACCAGGTAAATGCCTACACCGGCAAGGGCGGCCATCATTTTGTGGACTACAAGGGCGACACCATCGCCTGGTAATGGCCGCAACTGTAGGAGCGAGCTTGCTCGCGAAGAACGCCCAGGCACCGCGTTAAACCAGACTGCCCGCGTTATCGTTGACGATTTTCGCGAGCAAGCTCGCTCCTACAGCGTTAGACTGCCACCTCGCCTTCACCGGCGACCCTGGATCAGCAGACAGGGCAACACTGAGCTGGCAAACCTGAACCCATCATTCAGAGGAGCCGGCCAATGCCTGCGACCCGTATCTGGTTAAAAAATCCCCTCGCGATCTTCACCGCCAATGGCCTCGATGCCCGTGGCGGCCTGGTGCTGCAAGACGGCGTCATCACCGAAGTGCTGGCCCAAGGGCAAGCACCTGCACAACCCTGTGCGCAGGTGTTCGATGCCCGCGAGCATGTCGTCCTGCCCGGGCTGATCAACACGCACCACCATTTCTACCAGACCCTGACCCGCGCTTGGGCGCCGGTGGTCAACCAGCCGCTGTTTCCCTGGTTGAAAACCCTATATCCGGTCTGGGCCCGACTGACCCCGGAAAAACTCGCCCTGGCGTCGAAAGTGGCCCTTGCGGAATTGCTGCTCTCGGGTTGCACCACTGCGGCGGACCACCACTACCTGTTCCCCGACGGCCTGGAAAACGCCATTGATGTGCAGGTCGACAGCGTACGCGAGCTGGGCATGCGCGCCATGCTCACCCGTGGTTCCATGAGCCTGGGCGAAGCCGAGGGTGGCCTGCCGCCGCAGCAAACCGTGCAACAGGGCCAGGTCATCCTCGACGACAGCCAACGCCTGATCCGTGAATACCACGAGCGCGGCGACGGCGCGCAGATCCAGATTGCCCTGGCGCCCTGTTCGCCGTTTTCCGTCACCCCCGAAATCATGCGCGCCAGTGCCGAACTGGCCACCTCGCTCGACGTGCGCCTGCACACGCATCTCGCGGAAACCCTCGACGAGGAAGACTTCTGCCTGCAACGTTTCGGCCTGCGCACGGTGGATTATCTCGACAGCGTCGGCTGGCTCGGCCCGCGCACCTGGCTGGCCCACGGTATTCACTTCAACCCGGATGAAATCGCACGCCTGGGCGCTGCCGGCACGGGCATCTGCCATTGCCCGAGTTCAAATATGCGCCTGGCCTCCGGTATCTGCCCGACCCTCGACCTGCTCGCGGCCGGTGCCCCCCTCGGCCTGGGCGTGGACGGTTCCGCCTCCAACGACGCTTCGAACATGATTCTGGAAGCGCGCCAGGCTCTGTACATCCAGCGCCTGCGTTACGGCGCGGAAAAAATTACCCCTGAAGGTGTGTTGGGCTGGGCGACCAAAGGCTCGGCGCAGTTGTTGGGGCGTACGGATATTGGAGAGTTGGCGGTAGGAAAGCAGGCGGACCTGGCGCTGTTCAAACTCGATGAGTTGCGCTTCTCCGGCAGCCACGATCCCATTTCCGCACTGTTGCTGTGCGGTGCCGATCGAGCGGACCGAGTGATGATCGCGGGTCAATGGCGGGTAATCGACGGACAAGTGGAAGGCCTGGACCTGAAAGCTCTGATCGCCGATCACACCCGGGCGGCCCGTCAGTTGATCGCCGGAATCTAAACCAAGCACAGTCCAAAATGTGGGAGGGGGCAAGCTCCCTCCCACATTTGGTTTTATGGTGTACTTGAAATCGGGTTACAACCCCAGCAGCGACAGCATGATAAAGGTCGCGAACAGCACGAAATGCGTCATCCCCTCGATGGCATTGGTTTCGCCATCATTGAGATTGATCGCACTGACAATCAGCGTAATAAACACCATCACTGTCTGCACCGGCGTCATCGCCATCTGGAATGGCTGGCCGGTGTAAAGCGCCATGGCTTCCATCACCGGCACCGTCAGGATCACCGTCGACAGCGACGCACCCAGCGCGATGTTCACCACCGACTGCATGCGATTGGCCAAGGCGGCGCGCAATGCCGTCAGGATTTCCGGCGCGGCGGAAATAGCCGCCACGACGATCGCGGTGATCACCGGCGGGGCGCCCGTGCCCTCCAGGCCCAGGTCGAGGGTCTTGGACATCACCTCGGCCAACGCACCAATCACTATCACGCCAAACACCAGGGTGCCGATCGAGAACGCGAGGTTTACGGGCTGCTCGTGCTCTTGCTCGGTTGATTTCTTGCGGCGTTTTTCCGGGTAGCTGTAGCTGAAGAAATAACTGTGCGGGCCTACCTGCATTCTCAGGAACAAGGTGTAGAGCACCACCATCGCGCCGATGGTGAAGGCCGAGTAAATTTTCCAGTCGGCCTCGGGGATAAACTCCGGCACCACCATCGACACGCCCATGGCGGTTAGAATCATCACGCTGTAGGTGCGTGCAGAGTCGTCGTTGTAGGACTGCTCGCCATGCTTGATGCCGCCCATCAGCGCGGCCAGGCCGAGGATGCCGTTGATATCGAGCATCACCGCCGAATAGATAGTGTCGCGCACCAGCGTGGGTGAAGGCTCGTTGCTCATCATGATCGCCAGGATCACCACTTCCACCAGCACAGCGGCCAGGGTCAGGATCATGGTGCCGTAGGGGTCACCGACCTTTTCCGCCAGTTGTTCGGCATGGTGGGCCACGCGCATCGACGCCATCACGATAAACGCAATCAAGGCGAGACCGGCGAGCAACGCCACCATCTGCCCACTGTGGAGCATCCAGTGTTCCAGCGGGTAGGCGGCAATGGCGGCAATCAGTGCCAGCAGCATGAATTTTTCTTGCTTGAGAGAAGTGAGCATGGGGGGCCTTTATGTACGGCAAATCAGTCATCGTTGGGGTACAGACTGCGCCACGCCGCTAACGTTTCGTTACACCTTAGTTCACGTCGAACTTGATCGAATAAATCAAATACTCTCCTGCTGGTCAGGTTTTGCCGATTATTTCAGCCATGGCCTGTAGAATGCCGCCATTGCACCTGATGAGATTTTAGCTATGTACGATTGGCTCAACGCCCTGCCCAAGGCTGAACTGCACCTGCACCTGGAAGGCTCGCTGGAGCCTGAACTGCTGTTCGCCCTGGCCGAACGCAACAAGATTGCGTTGCCGTGGAACGACGTCGAAACCCTGCGCAAGGCCTACGCCTTCAATAATCTGCAAGAGTTTCTCGACCTGTATTACAAGGGCGCCGACGTGCTGCGTACCTCCCAGGATTTCTACGACCTGACCTGGGCCTACCTGCTGCGCTGCAAAGCCCAGAACGTGATTCACACCGAACCCTTCTTCGACCCGCAAACCCACACCGACCGCGGCGTGCCCTTCGAAGTGGTGCTCAACGGTATCGCTGCCGCGCTCAAGGACGGCGAGCAGCAACTGGGGATTACCAGCGGCTTGATCCTCAGCTTCCTGCGCCACCTGAGCGAAGCCGAAGCGGAGAAAACCCTCGACCAGGCGCTGCCGTTCCGTGACGCGTTCGTCGCCGTGGGCCTGGACAGTTCCGAGATGGGTCACCCGCCGAGCAAGTTCCAGCGCGTGTTCGACCGTGCCCGTCACGAAGGCTTCCTCACCGTCGCCCACGCCGGCGAAGAAGGCCCGCCCGAGTACATCTGGGAAGCCATCGACCTGCTGAAAATCCAGCGCATCGACCATGGCGTGCGCGCCATCGAAGACGAGCGCCTGATGCAACGCATCATCGACGAGCAGATCCCGCTGACCGTGTGCCCGCTGTCCAACACCAAGCTGTGCGTGTTCGACGACATGGCCCAGCACAACATCCTCGACATGCTAGAGCGTGGAGTGAAGGTCACGGTGAACTCGGATGACCCGGCCTACTTCGGCGGTTATGTCACCGAGAACTTCCACGCGCTGTACACCTCCCTGGGCATGACCCAGGACCAGGCCAAACGCCTGGCGCAAAACAGCCTGGATGCGCGACTGGTAAAGCCTTGACCGCTATTTTTACTGAATGAATGAAGGCTAAATGTGGGAGGGGGCTTGCCCCCGATTGCAGTCTGTCAGACAGACATGTATTGACTGATACACCGCTATCGGGGGCGAGCCCCCTCCCACAGGGGTTTAATGTTGTCTGTCAGACTTCAGACAACTCCTCCAACGTCTTGCCCTTGGTCTCCATCCCAAACACCCACACCACCAGCGCCGCCACCGCAAAACACAGCGCGCCCAAGGCAAACACCCCGCCCTGCCCGGTTATTGGAAACACCAGCCCGGTGACCAGTGGCCCCAGCAACGACCCCACGCGACCAATCGCCGAGGCAAACCCGGACCCCGTTGCGCGCGCCGAGGTCGGATACAGCTCCGGCGTATAGGTGTACAACACCGCCCACATGCCAAACAAAAAGAACTGCATCAACAAACCGGTCGTAACCAGCAGTCCGACATTGCCGCCGAACACCGCGCTCTGCCCATACAAAAACGCCATCACCCCGCCGCCCAGCAACGTCACCACGCACACCGGCTTACGTCCCCAGCGCTCGACCAGCCACGCCGCCATCAGGAAACCGGGGATCCCGCCCAGGGAAATGATTACCGTGTAATACACCGATTGCGTCACGGCAAAGCCTGACTGCTGCAGCAACGCACTCAACCACGACGTCAGTCCGTAGAACCCGAGCAGGGCAAAGAACCACACGCTCCAGATCATCATCGTGCGTTGACGGTACTGAGCCGACCACAACTGCCGGAAGGCCGAGAAGAATGTGCCTGGCGTACTCGCCACCCGCGGCAAGGCAACAGGCTGCGGCAAGTCGGCGCCCCCGAGGGAGTCGCGCACCTTTTGCTCGATGCCCAGCAACACCTTGTCCGCCGCCTCGTGGCGCCCGGCCTGTTCCAGCCAGCGCGGCGACTCCGGAATAAAAAACCGGATGGCCAGCACAAATATCGCCGGCACCGCCAGCACCAGGAAGATGTCGCGCCAACCCACCACCGGCAGCAGGAAGTAAGACAGCACGCCGGCAGCGACAAACCCCAGCGGCCAAAAACCATCCATCAACGCGATATACCGCCCGCGCCGCTTTGCCGGAATCAGCTCGGACAACATCGACTGTGCGATTGGAAACTCCATGCCCATGCCAATGCCCAGCAGGATGCGAAACAGGGTCAGCGTCTCGACCGTCTGCGCCGTCGAGCACAAGTAACTGGCGACGCCCCACAACACGATGCTCCACTGAAATACCGGCTTGCGCCCGAAGCGATCAGCGAGCATCCCCGAGAGCGAAGCACCGACCACCATGCCGAAAAAACTCGAACTGGCCAGCAACCCGGCCTGGGCCGTACTCAGGCCGAACTCGGCTTTGATCGAGCCCAATAGGAACGTCATCATCGCCAGGTCCATGGAGTCGAAAAAAAACGCCAGGGCAATGATGATGAAAATGATTCGGTGGTAACCACTGATGGGCAACCGTTCCAGCCGCTCTGCTGCGCTATAGTCCTGCATCCCCATGCCCCACCCCCAAGTGTGAAAAACCCCTGGCCGAGTGTGCGGCATCGTCTGCCCTGGCGATTGCTGGATGCGACCTGACCGAAACTAGGAGCGACGCTCCTGCAGTGCGGCCAACCGGTTGATGTGCACAAGCCCGGCGTCGCTGACAGCCAAGGCCCGGGACTCGCCGATGGCACTCACCCAGTTCGACTGCAAAAACAGCCGCAACAGCCCGGCGCCAAGCGCACCGCCGACATGCGGTTGCTGCTGGCTCCAGTCGAAACAGTCACACACCAACGGCGACGAGAATGCCTGGATGAAAATACCCAGCTCCGCCAGATGCCGGGTGCCCTTGACCGTCACTTCGGTACGTTGTTCGTAGCGCTGGATCCAGCCTGCCTGCGCCATCCGTTGATACAGCCCGGCCGCCAGTTCACCGCCGAGATGGTCGTGGCACACGCGGGCGCGACGCACCAGCGGCGGGG